>CAZWXX010000133.1:0-3228 GCA_964637865.1 uncultured Muribaculaceae bacterium
GTCACCTCTTTTATTTATATTTATGTTTTTTGTATAAAATTTAGTACTTAGAATCAATATATTGTTAGGGTGATAGAATGAAATACTTTTTAGTGTTAGAGCGAACTCTACTTTTTTATGTTATTATTACTATTGTTTATCGATTTATGGGAAAAAGAGAAGTAGGAGAACTTAGTATTTTAGATTTAATTGTTTCTATTTTGATAGCAGAGCTTGCAGCGATTGCTATTGATAAATATACAGAAAGTGTATTTTTGGCTATTATACCGATGGTTGCTCTAGTAATGATACAAATTGTCGTAGCCAAAATTTCTTTTAAAAATAGTAGTGTTCGAAGTATTTTAGAAGGAGAACCCTCTGTTATTATTAATAGGGGAAGAGTACAATTTGATGAAATGTTAAAACAAAGATATAATTTAGATGATTTGTTAACTCAACTTCGTAGTCAAGGAATTCGTAGTATAGAAGAGGTGGATTATGCTATTTTAGAAACTAGTGGAAAATTATCTGTTTTTCCTAAAAATAGTAAAAAGATGGGAGATTATCCACTACCTGTTATATTGGATGGAAAAATACAAGAAGATGTATTAATACAGATAAAGAAAACTAAGGAATGGTTGGATGAAGTATTAGAGAGACAATGTGTTACTAGTAAAGAGGTTTTTTATGCTTTTTATAAAAATCAAAAATTATTTATTATTCGCGCTCAAGCGGTTAAATAGACAATATTTTTAGAAATGATTGTGTATGATTATGATGGTGATGATTCATGCGTAAAATTTCTTTTTTTGTTTTTAGTGTTTTCGTTTTTCTTTTCTTCTTTTCTTTTTGTGAGAAGAAAATTACTTCTTCTTTTCCAAAGAAAGATTTAAAAGTAGAACAACAAGAGACAAGAGGTGTGTTTTTGTCTTATATTGAACTTAAAAAATATTTAAATGGTAAAAGTGAAGAGGAAAGTAAGAAAAATATTCAAAAAATTATTGCAACGATGAAAGAAAATTCATTTAATTTACTTATTTTGCAAGTTCGTTCGTTTTCAGATGCTATTTATCCTTCCACTTTATTTCCTAGTTCTAAAGTAGTAGGCTCTAAAGAAGGGGATCCTCTTTTGTATGATTATTTAGAATACTTTTTGGAAACTGCTCACCATGAAGGAATTTTAGTACATGCTTGGGTTAATTTGTATCGTGTTAGTAGTAGTCTAGATACTTCGGTTATTAGTACTCGGAATCCAGCTTATAGGCTTTTGGGGTCAGAACATACTGAAGTTGTACCGGAAAAGGGAGTTTATTATAATCCGGCAAGTGAAAAAGTGAAGACGATTATTTTAAAAGGAATCGAGGAGCTTGTTCAAAACTATGATATCGATGGTATTCATTTTGATGATTATTTTTATCCGAGTGATACGATTGATTTAGTAAGTTATGAGAAAAGTGGAAAGACTATGAGTCTTGCTGATTTTCGTATGAGTCATATTAATGATTTAGTGCGACGAGCCTATAAGATTGTGCATCAGAAGAAAAATTTACCCCTTGGTATTTCTCCTCAAGGAAATATAGATAATAATTATAAAATAGAATATGCTGATGTGAAAAGATGGGCAAGAGAGGAGGGGTATGTTGATTATTTAATGCCACAAGTTTATTATGGTTTCTTTAATGAGGTAAAGCCTTATTATCAGGTAGTTAAAGAATGGGAAAAAATCGTTACGAATCCGAAAGTTTCCTTGTATTTTACACTGGCTCTTTATAAAACAGGTGTTATTGATGTTTTTGCGAAAAGTGGTGCAAATGAGTGGGTAGAAGAGAATGATATTTTGAAAAAAGAGGTTTTAATTGCTAGAGGAATTTCTAAGTATAAGGGCTTTTCCTTATTTCGATACGATTACTTAGTAGATTCTACATTACAAGCCGAAAATACAATAGCAGAGATTAAAAATTTAAAAGAAATTTTAACTTAGTATTTATTTTATGTTAAAATTTGATATACTAAGATAGTAAGAGGGTGTATGTATGATAGAAAATAAGAATGGTTTTACATTAGTAGAGCTTTTGGCAACACTTGCGATTCTATCTATTATTATGATGATTGCTGTTCCTAATGTGATGAGTATTTTAGATAAGAATAAGCGTACTACTTATTTAGAAGATGCTAAGAAACTGGTGACACAGGCGGATTATAAGTTTCGTAAAGATCAAAGTATTCCAAAACCAGAAGAGGGAGAATGCGTTGTTTTTCGAATGAAAAATTTGGATGTTAGTGAAATCAAAAAAGGACCAGAGGGTTCATTATATGATACTATGAATAGTTTTGTTGCTATCAAGTATGAGGGTGAAAAGTATTTATATGGTGTTATGTTACTAGAGACGAATAGTAAAAAACGTGGGGTTGGTTTTGTAGAGAGTAAATTACTAACTGATGAAGGGGCAATGATGAAATATGTTAAAGAAAATCTTGGTGTTATTCCATTAGCAGTGAATGGAAATATTTCTGGAACAGGGTTTAACTGTAAAGTTCAGTCTATTCATTAAGAGATATAGAAATTTTATTGACGGAAAAAGAAAAAATGTGTTACTATATAACTATAGTGTATAAGATATGGAGGATAAAGAAGTGAAAAAGAATAGAAATAAAGGTTTTACATTAATAGAGTTGTTGGCAGTTATTGTTATTTTGGGTGTGTTGATGGCTGTTGCAATTCCTTCAATGACTAGATATATTGAAAACTCTAAGAAAGATGCTTTCTGGCAGATGGCAAGAACTTATATTAATTCGGCTCGATATGGAATGCTAAATGATTCTTATAATAGTTCTACAGTTGCTAATTCTGGTTGTTCTTTACCTGATCCAGGAAAAGCAGTTGTTATACCTATTGGTATTATTGAACTTGAAAAAGGTACAGATACTTCAGCGTGGAATAAGAAGTTAGAGGATAATTATGTGGTTGTTGAAAATACTGGAAGTGTTGCAAAACCTAAATATGTATATTATTATGCCGGATTAGATACTGCTAAGAATGGAATTCCTACATTTGTGTCAGAAAATGGATTGAAAAGAGGAGTTGTGGAGAAAGGAACCTCTAAAGATTTGGAGGATTACAATTCTAGATTTTCCGTTCAAGATACTTGTAAGCTAGATTAATTTAAAATAGTGTGTTAAAATAAGCCTAAGAGATTAGGTTTTTCTTTTGGAAGATGGAGGTTATTATGTTGTTACTTGGATGTCATG
>CAZWXX010000134.1:0-3216 GCA_964637865.1 uncultured Muribaculaceae bacterium
ACCTTGATTTTTTGTTGTGGATTATTTTTCATTTCCTTGACTGAACTGTAACTTAAAAAACTAATTTTAAGACTATCCTGACTACAAAAATATTTTTTTCGATTAAATATACTATAATTTATTTTCTTTTAAATATAACTGTCTAAATACCCAATTAAATCTAACAATGGTAACTAAACTCACGACCTCCTGCATTGATGTGATTCGATATTACAATTACATTTGGGTCATCTCCATAAGCATTTAGGATACGTCTTACTCTTTCATCTCTATCTACGGTCTCATCTGTATCACGTACAATTGTTGTGGGAATACCAAGTTCTCTTAATCTTTGATACATATATTGGGCTGCTTGTAACGTTAAATCTTTTTCCTTTAATCCGTTAGCAACAGCCCCTGGATCGCTTCCTCCATGTCCAGCATCTACAACGATTCCCTTTATTGCTCTTTCATTCATCCTTTTCACCTCTAGTATAAGATATGATATTCTGGGCGGTTTGTGAGAGCTTTGTTGCATAGAAAAAGAGAAATTTTCTTTTTCTCTTCTTACTCTATAATTGATATCTTAAAATCTAATACTTCGATTTTTTCTATTAGATCGTTTACGTTTTTATTTTTCTTTAACAAGAGTTCAATAGTATTTTCTTCTAATGATACTTTATAGGAATTTACTCCTTTTGCTTTTGCTAAAACATTTTCAATTCTTTGCACACAGCCTTCGCATTTCATGCCGTCAACTTTTAATGTATACTTAACGCTTCTATGGCACATATTTACACTCTCCTTTTTCTATTTAATCTTAAAGAATTCATTACTACTGTTAGACTACTTAACGTCATAGCAAGACTTGCAAGCATTGGATTCATCTTTATTCCATAGTTTGAGAACAATCCTGCTGCTAGTGGAATCATACAAACATTGTAGAAAAATGCCCAGAATAAATTTTGTTTCATAATATGATAAGAGTTTTTGCTAATGTCGATAAAATCTAGCAGATGACTGATGTTGTCGTTCATTAAAATCACGTCTGATGCATCGCTTGCGATATCTGTTCCACTGTGAATACTAACACCGATTGTGGCTTCTACTAGTGCACCTGCATCATTAATACCATCTCCTACCATCATAACTCCTTTACACTTATTTCGCCACTCCTTGACAATATTTGACTTTTCTTTTGGCATCACATTTGCAAGTACCTTGACATTTCCTATTTCCCTAGATACTCGTTCTGCCGTTTTTTCATTATCCCCTGTTAACATCACAACTTCGATATTTCTCTTTTTTAATTCTCTAATTACTTCCTTCATATTCTCTCTAACTTTATCTTTTACACCTACTAGGCCGATTACTTTTTTATCCTCAACTACATAAAGAATACTACATCCCTCTTCTAGTAACTCCTCATAATCAGCATTATGATCATCTTTTATTTTCAAGTTTTCGAGTAATTTCTTATTTCCTAGGTAGTACTTTTTATTTTTTACTTTTCCACATACTCCTAACCCTTCTAGATTTCGAAAGTCTTCTACTTTATCCACAGTTTCTTTGGAAAATGCAGTGGCAATTGGGTGAAGAGACTCTTTTTCGATGCTACTAATAATTCTTAATAGTTCCTCTTCCGTCTTATCCACATAAGAGAATACTTTATGTACTTTTAGTTTTCCATATGTCATCGTTCCTGTTTTATCTATTATTATGGTATCGATCTCTTTTGCTTTTTCTAAGACTTCTACATTTTTTAAATAAAGACCATTCTTTGCACAAAGACCACTTGCTACCACTGAGACAAGAGGAACAGCAAGACCTAAGGCACAAGGACAGGCAACGACTAGGACGGTTATAAATGCACTTATTCCTTCGTAGATTGAGTTTCCAATTAATAGGTGGAGAGCGAGAGTAATTAAGGCAGTTACTATTACAATTGGTACAAAATAACTACTTACTTTATCCGCAATTCTTTCTAGTTTATTCTTACTACTTGTTGCATTCATTACGATATTTACAATTTCTGATATTGTGGAATCCTTTCCGATCTTTTCTGCCTTATATTCAATTACACCATCGAAACTGATAGAGCCTGCAATGACTTTGTCCCCTTTCTTTTTCATAACAGGAACACTTTCGCCTGTAATAAAGCTTTCATCTACGTGAGTTTCCCCTTTTACAACAACTCCGTCGACTGCTATTTTCTCTCCTGCTCTACAAATTACAACGTCTCCTACCATAATTTCATCGAGGGAGACTTCTTTTTCTTCTTTTCCTTTTCTGATTCTTGCACTCTTTGGTGTAATCTGCACGAGACCTTCAATGGCCTTTTTTGTTTGATTGTGACTCCGTCTTTCCAAAAATCTTCCTAGTTTTATAAAATAGATTACCATACAAACAGACTCGAAGTACAAGTTATGAACAAATTCGTGGTTTCCACCAATTACTTGGATTGAGGCATAAATACTATAGGAAAGGCTGCAAAGAACACTGATGCTTACTAGTGTATCCATATTGGGCATACCGTGTAATAAATTCTTGAAACCATTTTTTAAAATATCCACACCATAGATTAGATAGATGAAGGTAATTAGTATTAGTAAAATGATGTATTCCACAGGTTTTGTGGAAAAAGGTAAAAATTCTCTAAGTCCTATCATATGTCCCATCGATAGATACATAAAAAGGATGGTGATGATTCCAAAAATAATGATACTTCTCTTGCTGTCTTTCTTCTTTCTATCTGCATTTAATCCTTTAAACTCCCCAGCACTTTTAAATCCTGCTTCTTTTATATAATTCTCTATTTTTGATAAGTTTATTCCTTCATAAGAGATTGTTGCCGTAGACATCACTAAATTCACACTAGCATCATACACTCCAGGTTGCTTTTTTAAATATTTTTCCAGACCACTAGAACAGGCACTACACGTCATTCCTTCTATTTCTAATATTATTTTCTTCATGATTCAAATCTCCTAAATAACTTCACAACTTCATCAATAATTTCTAAGTTTCCCCTTTCAAACTCTTCTACAATACAAGTATACATATGGTTTTCTAAGATTACGTTTGCTAAAGACTTAACCCCTTTATCTACTGCAGATAGCTGAATCAATACATCAGCACAATATCTATCTTCTTCTATCATCTTCTTAATTCCCTTTATTTGACCTTCTATTCTATTTAATCTGTTTTGTATTTTTTTCTTATCCTCTGTTGCACGAT
>CAZWXX010000135.1:0-3211 GCA_964637865.1 uncultured Muribaculaceae bacterium
TTCTTCTAAAACTCTACCAATATGAAAATAAAGATGAACTAATTTATAATTTGCATCTATCATAATTTCTAATTGTGTTTTAGATACCAACTCTTTTATATAGCCAGATATGTATTCAAATGATCCTTCCATTTTTCACCTTCCCTATATATTATAGAAAGTAAAATCAAAAATTCTAGTTTTTTAACAAAAGAAAAGAAGGTTACCCTTCTACAATCTCATAAGTATCTCTTGCAATCATCAATTCTTCATCCGTTGCAAGTACATAAACTGGGATAGAAGAATCATCACCACTAATAATTCCCTCTACACCACGTCTAACAATCGTTTCTTGATTTTTCTTATCATTTAAAGTAATACCAAGTGGAGCAAGCTTACTTACAACTTCACGACGAATAATATCATCGTTTTCTCCACCACCAGCAGTAAAGCAAATAGCATCTACCTTACCTCCAAGTTTAAGATAATATTTTGCAATATAATCAACAATCTTATTAGTATACATGGAAATAGCAAGAACCACTTTTTGCTCATTTGCAAGATAAGCTCGATCAATATCACGTAAATCATTCATACCAGCAATTCCTTGAAGACCACTTGCTTTATTTAGCTTATTATCAACCCATTCCATATTCCTTTCCGCTTTCTTCATAATATAACTAATAATAGAATAATCGATATCTCCACTACGAGTCCCCATCATAATACCAGCATTCGGCGTAAATCCCATTGAAGTATCAACACAAACACCATCACGTATAGCCGAAATACTAGCACCATTTCCAATATGACAAATAATAAGATTAGGCTTTTTTTCTAAAATAGAAGTCATCTTCTCTGTAATAAACTTATGACTTAATCCATGAAATCCATATTTACGAACATCATATTTAATATACCATTCATATGGCACTGGATAAAGATATGTTGCCTCGTCTATCGTTTGATGAAATGCAGTATCAAAACATGCAACCATCTGAGCACGAGGAATCGCATCCATAAAAGCATGAACACCACGAAGTGCCGCTGGATTATGAAGTGGAGCCAAATCGGAAATACTCTCAATTTCTCTTAAAACCCGATCAGTAATTAAAACAGATTTAGAATACTTATTACCACCATGAACAATTCGATGTCCAACCGCTTCAATTTCATCTAAAGACTCCACAATATGATGATTCACAAGTTCTTCAAGTAAAATACGAACAGCATCATTATGATCACGAAGTTCAACCATTTTATGAATTTTCTCTTCCCCCACACGAATCGTATAATCAGACTCCTCTGATCCAATTTTCTCAAAACTACCCTTGGTTACAACCTTCTCCTCAGGCATTTCATAAAGTCGAAACTTTAAAGTACTACTTCCTGCATTAACTGACAATAATTTCATAACTATCTCTCCTCAAAAATAAATTAACTATAGTATACAATAAATATTGAAAAAAATATATAAAAAAATATAATCTAAATAATAGACTATATCTTAAAATATAAAATTAATAATTACCTGTATTTTGTAAAATAATACCTAAATCATAAAAAGTTCCATCCGCCTTTTGTGCTAGTATCGTTACCCCACCATTAGTATTTGCAGTATAAAACTTAACAACATTTAAAACATCAGGTAATTTACCATAAGACTTAGGACTCTTTGCATTAGTTTTAAATACATTTACAATAGGAATATACTCAACACTACCATCTTCCATCAAAAATAACATAGTATCACCTGAAGCACTTTGTCCAAGTCCTCCAAAAAAGATATCTTCCACTTCTTGTGAAAATGAAATAGGATAACTTTCCATCATAACATTTTCAATAGAACTAACCCAACCTAATGGATAAGTTTGCGAAACTCTATATATATTATAAGAAAATGTAACATTCCTTTTAGTATTATCTAAAGAAGCATTAATACCAGCTAAATTACTTCCATAAAGTGCAATTGTATAATTACCACTAGGATTATTAATACATTTACTAGAATCAAACTTCAAAAGACGGGAAGAAAAACTCTCGCTTTGTTCTTGTTCATCAGCACTTTCATCGCTACGACTACTAGTAACATCTTTCTTAGTATCTTTCCTATTTTTCTCTTTTTTTTCTGAAACATCACTAGAAGCTTGAAAACTTATAATTCCCTTATCATAAACAATATAGAAAACAAGTCCTAAAATAACTACAACTAAAACAACAAGTAATGCAATAAACTTTTTGTTACTACTACTTTTTTTCACACTTTCTTCATTCATAACACTCAACTCCTTCTATAAATAGAATACCACATTAACCAATAATATAAAGTATAGTAAAATGAAAAAATGAAAACATTTACAAAAAGTTTACAACTTATATATAACTAATATTATCCACTTTTATAGATAATACTAATTCATGGATAACTGATAAGGTTTTGCGCTACTACCATCTCCTGATATTACCAGTACATTTTGTTTTAGATAAACATTTGGAAAAATTAAGTTAGCAGATGATGAAGCAGTTTGTGCACAATCTGCATACGGATATGGAGCAAAATTAAAAACAATATCCCCTGTATTGTAGGGAGACGAGATTCCAAATGCATATTGATAAATGCCTATGTCTCTCGCTAACCAATTAGTATTTTGACAAGCTGAGTAATCACTCAACCTAGTGGAAAAGCAAGTACTGTTTCCTGCTGCATATCCATAATCACTAGGATACATCAAGCCTACTGTTCCTATCCAATAAGTAGGTCTTCCACTATAAACGTTTGTTCCTCTTTCCTCTTTATAGAAAGTACTAGATATTTGTTCATATGTAGAATAGCCACCTAAATACCATTTTGTTTTACCTATCATAGCTTTAGCAATAGCAGTTAATCCACCACTACTAAAATTACACGATTTCGTTGATCCATTTCCTCCATCTGGACAACTACCTGTTGTTCTATTATAATATGGACCACTATTTAACATCTTTTGTAAAGTACTTTGACTCCAATCATTCTCACCAAAAGTACCTTTATTATCCCAACTATAACTACCAATGGACCCATTTCTTATTATCTTTACTCTCTGCTCTTTAACACCACTTTCATTTTCTACTGTAAAAACACCAATGATTCTCCATGTTTCATTATTAAAAGTCACATAGTTATAAGGCATTATCCCCATATATCTATAGTCTGTTAATTGAGCACTAGTCCAACCACTTTGCTGTTCTCCTG
>CAZWXX010000136.1:0-3149 GCA_964637865.1 uncultured Muribaculaceae bacterium
CCACATGGGCATGGGTCATTACGTCCAATTTTGTTAACACGCTTAGGTTGCTTTTTGCTTCCTTTTTCAGTTCCTTCGTTAGTTTTCTTATTCTTTGCCACTTCTTTTCGTTCAATATTTTGACGAATTTCTGCTTTTAATAAGAAGATAGAGATATCTTTATCAATCTTTTGTAACATTTGATCAAATAGGTCAAAACCTTCCATTGTATATGCACGAAGTGGATCTTCTTGGGCATAGCCTCTAAGACCAATTCCCTCACGCAAATGTGACATTGTATTGATATGTTCCATCCAGTAATTATCGATTACTTGTAGAGAAATTGCTTTTTCAAATTCTCCTGTTACTTCTTCTGGAACTTCACTTAGTTTTTCTTCATATTCACTTACTACTATCTTATATAATTTATCAATGACTTCGCTTTCATCTTGTCCTTCAATTTTTGCCTTGGTAATATCTTTACGAAGTAGGTTTTCGTTTGCGAACTCAACAATATCTTTCATATCGTCTTCTGTTAGATATCCTTCTGGTGCAATATGGGACTTTACTAAATCTTCTGTATGGTGACGGAAAGTATCTAGAATTGTCTCGTGAATGGAGTCATTGTCTAGTATTTCATTTCGTTTATCATACATAATTTCACGTTGGTTGTTCATTACATCATCATATTGTAGCAATTGTTTACGAGTATCAAAGTTATTTCCTTCTACTCGTGCTTGAGCAGTTCCAATTGATTTTGTAAATGTTTTACTTTGGATTGCTTGGTCACCAAGTCCCATTGTCTTCATTAAGTCACGAATTCTATCACTTCCGAAGCGAACCATAAGTTCATCTTCCATCGATACGAAAAATTGTGTATAACCTGGGTCTCCTTGACGTCCTGAACGTCCACGTAACTGATTATCGATACGACGAGATTCATGACGTTCTGTACCAACAACACATAGTCCACCTAGTTCTCTTATTTCATCAGAAAGTTTAATATCGGTACCACGTCCTGCCATATTGGTGGCAATCGTTACTGATTTATGTTGTCCAATTTTAGAAATAATCTCTGCTTCTCGTGCGTGATTTTTTGCGTTTAATACTTCGTGCGGAATTTTTGCTTGTTTTAATAGTTTGCTAATTAATTCACTAGTCTCAATTGCAATCGTACCAATTAATACGGGTTGCCCACGGTTATAACACTCTTTCACAAAATCAATAATGGCATGATACTTTGCTTCTTGGGTTGCATAAACTAAGTCTGGTGCATCAATTCTTTCTATGGGACGATTGGTTGGAATTTCAATAACATACATATTGTATGTATCACGGAATTCTTCTTCTTCTGTTTTGGCAGTACCTGTCATACCTGATAGTTTTTTATACATTCTGAATAAGTTTTGAAATGTAATCGTTGCAAGGGTCTTCGTCTCCTGATTAATAGTAACTCCTTCTTTTGCTTCAATTGCTTGATGAAGTCCATCACTATAAGCACGACCTTTCATGAGACGTCCTGTAAATTGGTCAACAATCACAATTTCGTCATCTTGTACTACATAATCAAAATCTTTCTTCATTGCGTAATTGGCACGAAGTGCTTGGTTAATATAGTGTACAAGAGTCGCATTGTTTATATCATATAAATTGTCAACATGGAACATTTTTTCTGCTTTAACGCTTCCAGAATCATTTAGGTTGACACTTTTTGTCTTTTCATCATAAATGTAATCTTCATCTAGTTTTAAGCCCTTCACAAAGCGGTCAGCATCTATATAAAGATTGGCACTTTGCATCTGTCCTCCAGAAATAATTAATGGCGTTCTCGCTTCATCTATTAAAACGGAGTCAACCTCATCGATGATGGCAAAGTTTAGAGGTCTTTGAACTCGCTCTTCTTTATGCACTACCATATTATCACGCAAGTAGTCAAATCCTACTTCGTTATTGGTTGTATATAGGATATCACAAGCATATTGTTCTTGTTTTTCTTTCGCACTTAAGTCTCTACTGTTCACACCAACTGTAAGTCCTAAAAACCTGTGAATTCCCCCCATCCATTCTGCGTCACGTCCTGCCAAGTATTCATTGACTGTAATAATATGAACTCCTTCTCCTGTTAGCGCATTTAGGTATGCTGGAAGGACACTAGTTAATGTTTTTCCTTCACCAGTTTTCATCTCAGCGATATTTCCATAGTGAATTGCTTGTCCACCTAATAATTGGACATAGAAGGGTTTTTCACCAATGACACGGTATGATGCTTCTCTTGCAACGGCAAAAGCTTCTACTAAGATGTCATCTAGAGTCTCTCCTTTTTTTAATCTTTCTTTAAATTCCTCTGTCTTTGCTTTTAGTTCTGTATCTGTTAGCTTTGCCATTTCTTCGTCTAGTTCCATAATGGCATCTGCTTGACGTTCAAACTTCTTTAATTCTTTATATTCATGATCAAACATTTTTCTAATAAAATTCATAATCCACTCTCCTTATCACAATATTCTATCAAAAAAAAAGGGTAGTGTTAAGTCTTTTTCCTACTTTCCCATTCTTTTTCGTTATTTAATATCTTTTCGGTAACAATACTTCACATTAGGTAGTGGTCCTAAAGTTTTTCCTAGTTCCATTTTTAAGATTTTCGTCATTGTTTTTGTTTGTTCTAATTCTGTCATGTTAACGGATTCAAATTGCAATAATTGAGAAGAGGCATCTAGCATCATTCTAAATAGGAATCATTGCTATCATCTCTAGAAGATCTTAATATTGGTGATCCTATGGAAAGTGCATTAAAGAACTTTTGATAAATAAATTGAAGAGAAATAACAAAACTCTCACTATAATATGGGTTTTCTTCATTTCTTTCTAATATTAGTTCAGCAAAATCTAATGCCTTATTTGGATATAAATTGATATCCATATTAGTTAGTGAAACATAATTGGCACAACACTCAAACAAACTATTTTGATATACTTCTAGTTTCTCTGCGTTTCCTATCGATTCTTCTGGAAATAAGCAAAAGAGTTCAAAATCATAATCTTGTTCTGGTATTTTATTCTTCATATTTTCTATGATTCTTTTTTGACATTCCTAATTAAACATTGTATAAAAATAATTAAATTTCGCTCTGTTCTAGATTATAAGGGGTAAGGGTATTCCAAAATTATAAAGA
>CAZWXX010000137.1:0-3144 GCA_964637865.1 uncultured Muribaculaceae bacterium
TGTAAATTTCTGAAATTGTTCAATTTCTCTAGTCTCTAAATCAGTCTTTGCTAATTCTTCAATTAACTTCTTTTGTGCCCGATTTAATTTTTGAGGTGTAATTACTTTCATAATTACATACATATTACCTTTCGTACGATGTCCTTTGTTATCAATTCCCTTACCACGAATTCTTTGTTTATCACCACTTGTTGTGCCACTTGGAACAGTAAGCTGAATATTTCCATATAATGTCGGAACTTCCTTCTTACAACCAAGAATCGCATCCGTAATCGTAATTGGTAATTCTAAGTAAATATCATCTCCATCACGTTTAAAATAAGAATGTTCTCTCACTACAAATTCTAAATACAAATCTCCATTAGGGCCACCATTACTACCAGCATTTCCTTTTCCAGAAACCCGAAGTCGGTCCCCTGTATCAATACCAGAAGGAATAGTCACCGTAATTGTTTTATGAGTTTTTACTTTTCCTTTTCCACGACACTTAGAACATGTTCTCTTAAACGTTTTACCACTACCATTACACTCTGGACAAGTAGATTTAGATAAGAAAGAACCCAAAATAGTATGTTGTTCTGATGTAATAGTTCCACTTCCATGACATGTATCACAAGTCTTAGAATCAAATCCACCTTGTCCGCTACATTCATCACAATCTTCTACTACATCTAAATCAAAATCTTTCTCACATCCAAATGCAGCTTCTTCAAAATCTAGATCTACTCGCATTAGAAGGTCACTACCACGACTTTTTCTACTACCTCCGCTACTTCTAGCATTTCCTCCAAAAGAAGAGAATCCTCCGCCAAAAATATTATCAAAGATATCTCCAAAATCAAAATCTGCACCTTCAAACCCAGAGAAACCTCCACCAAAACCATTAAATCCAGCACCTGCTCCAGAAACACCAGCATGTCCAAATTGATCATATTGTCTACGCTTTGTCTCATCACCTAACACTTCATAAGCCTCTTGGACTTCTTTAAACTTTTCTGTAGCAGATGGATCATCTTTATTTAAATCTGGATGATACTTTTTAGCAAGTTTCCGAAAAGCACTTTTAATCTCAGCATCACTCGCACTTTTAGAAACTCCTAACACTTCATAATAATCTCTTTTATTTGCCATTTTATCACCTCCTATTTTTCGTTATATACTTTTTTAAATTCTTCTAAAGTATTTTTAAACTCTTGCATTGCTGTTTCAAATACTTTAGTATCGCAAAGATCAATATCAATAATTTTTAAAACCTCAAGTGGATAATCTCTTCCTCCAGATGATAAGAAATCTATATACTTTTCTTTAAATCCCTCTGTTTTATTAATAATATTTTTTGCAACATAACAAGAAATACAAAGACTAGTAGCATACTGATAAACATAAAATGGTGTATAGAAATGAGGAATTCTAAGCCATTCATATTTTATTTCTTCATCTACAAAAACACGAGGTCCAAAATATTTTTTATTTAAATCATAATAAATATTACACAAATAATCAGCAGTTAATATGTTTTTAGCATCTCTATACTGATGAGCTATATATTCAAACTCAGCAAACATAGTTTGTCTAAAAATAGTAGCTTTAAATAAATCTAATTTTTCATTTAAAATATTTAATTTTTCTTCTTTATTTTTAGCATTTTGATACATATAATGACTTAATAATAATTCATTCGTAGTAGATGCAATTTCTGCTAAGAAAATAGGATAATTTGCTGTGATAAATGGATTAAACTTATTTGTATAATAAGTATGAATAGAGTGTCCTAATTCATGTGCCAATGTACTTACATCATTATAAGTGTTTGTAAAGTTTAATAAAATGTATGGGAATGTCTCATATCCTCCATTAGAATATGCTCCTGTTTTCTTTCCCTTATTTGGATATTTATCAATCCATCTATCTTGAAATGCATCTTCTAATTTTCTACTATATTCTTCACCATAAATACTTAATGCTTCTTTTACTAATTTTTTTGCTTCCTCAAAAGAATAATTTTTACTACTTTTTTCTATCATGGGAATATATCCATCATATAAGTGAAATTCATCTAAATTTAAAACTTCTTTTTTTAAATCATAATATTCATATAAAGTATCTAGATTATCATGTACTACTTTTATTAAATTTTCGTATAATTCTACTGGAATATGTTGTGGTTTTAAATAAAGTTCAATAGAACTTTGATAATTTCTAAGTTTTGCTGTGATAGCATCATGATCTACTGTAGCACGATATGTTGCAGAAAGTGTATTTTTTACTTTTCCATATCCTTGATGTAATTTAGTAAATGCTTCTTTTCTAACTTTTCTATTACGAGATCTAATATAGGTTGCATATGTAGATTGATCTAAAGGAGCAAGTTTTTCATCTTCATCTAAAATGGATTCAAAATCTAAATCTGCATTGGTAAGATAAGAATAGATAGTATCAGAAGATGATAGGACTGGACTATAAGCGGATAGTGCTTTTTCGGTATCTTCTTCTAATATATGTTCCTTTTTTTCAAAAATTCTTTGAAAGAAATATTGATAATCTTTTAAATAGTCTTCTTGTCCTACATATTCATCTATTTTATTTTCATCCATTTTTAAAATACTAGGTATAACAAAAGTAGTTTTTTCTTGATATTCAGAATAGATATTATCCATTCTTGCTTGCATTTCTTGATAAGTACTATTTGTAGTATCTTCATCGTTACGACATTTAGCATAGATATACATTTTTTCAAGTAATTTAGAAACTTTTTCATCTTGTTTGAAAAAATCCGCAAAACTACTAGCATCTTTAGTAAAAGAATCACACTTACTTGCTAGATAATCTATTTCTTCTTCTAGTGTTTTATAGTCTTTTTCAAATGCCTCATTATTTATATACATCGCTTCTACATTCCATTTATCATTTTGATTGATTTCATCTCTTGTTTTAATTTTTTCCATGTTTCTCCTACTTTCTATATATAATACAAGCAAAGTTCTAGTTTCCTAGAACTTTCTTATTATTTTTCTTCATATTCTGCATCTACGACATTATCATCATTTTTATTATCTTGTTGTTCTTCACTACTCTCTTTACTTGCATTGTCTTTTGCAGCTTGTTCATAAACTTTTGTAGCAAGTGCCATTGCTTTTTCTTGAA
>CAZWXX010000138.1:0-3089 GCA_964637865.1 uncultured Muribaculaceae bacterium
AAAACACCTCGTAAAATCTTCTATAATATCTTAATCTAGACTGGGTATATCCTTTACCAAATTCTATAGTTAATCTTTTGGAATACTCTTTAATGATTCCTTCACCATAATGCTTCCCGGCTTCTGATAATAATTTTCCTACATTATAATAAGTATTTAAATCACTTCTATTTTTACTATAATCTTTTATTCTCTTAGTACTTTCGTTGTTAATAATTTGTTCTTTTATCTCATTATAATAATTCATTATCTGCTCCTTTCTATGGTGGACATGTTTTAATATCTAATTTATCTTTCTTAATTTTAAACATAATACTACCATCTATATCTGTTCTATAAATTATACTATCTCCTAAATTATCTAATACTTCCTTATTTGGATGACCAAATTTATTATCTTTGCCACAAGATATTAAAGAATATTTAGGTTTTATGGTATTAATAAATTCTTTACTTGAACTTGTTTTACTACCGTGATGTCCTACTTTTAAAATATCAATTTCGGGCAGGTCATATTTTTTTATTAGATTTCGCTCACTTTCGGTTGGAGCATCTCCTGTTAACAAAATACTTATACTGCCGTTAGTAACATAATATATCTGACTACTAGCATTTTCATCTTGATATTCTTCATTTAGTTGGATTAATTCAAAATTTCCACAGGATATTTTTAAACCTTCATACCCCTTTATAACGTTTTTTTGATTTTTAATTAATTCTTCTTCTAAATCATTTATTTTTCCTGAGTTAATAATTATATTTTCTACATTGAAATTATCGACTAAATATTTAGCTTCTCCTAAATGATCATAATCACCATGAGTTAGCACAAGTACATCTATTTTTCTAATGCCTTTACTTTTTAGATAAGGAATGGTTATTTGTTCTGTTATTTTTGTTTTTTCTCGTACGGGAAAATTTTTTTTAGAAAAGGTGGATATTCCTCCTGTATCTACTAGTATTGTTTTATTTTTGGAATGTAGTAAGATACTATCTCCTTGTCCAATATCTAGCATTAGAATATAACTTTCTTGATTTAGAACAGGAAGAAGTAGGTGAATTACAAAGAGCGGAAGAAATAAAACATAGTACGCTTTCTTCTTCTTTTTTTGCATTTTTAAGAAAAGAAGAAGAGTAAGACAATAGCAGATAGTAAGGACTATAGTTGGTTTTCCTAAAATGATTTTTCCAATTGTTATATTGTTAAAAAATAGTGATGTTTTTTCAAGAAGCTTTATTAATAGATATAATGGTTGATCTAATAAGGGACAGAAAAATGTTAGGATGGAAAGTGGGAAGACTAGATAAGATATAAAGGGAACATAGATTAAATTATAGAAAATACTTAGAAAGTTTAGTTCATAGAAATGATTTAAAGTAATGATACTACTTGCAAAAAAGGATAGAAGAGATGTTTTTAGGGTTTTATCTAACATATTTTTTCCTTCATTGATATAATCTCCTCCAAGTATTAATACTCCACTAATTAAAAAAGAATATTGAAAGCCTATATTATAAATAAAATAAGGATTTATTAAAAGGCAAATTGTAAGGGTTAGTAAGAAGAGATGAAATGGTTTAATATAAAAATAAGCTAGACTGTTTATAGAGAATAATAAAAAGAAGATAGTCGCTCTTAAAACGGATGGACTAAAGGTTAGAATTAAATAAAGGAAAAGAAAAGAGCTTACTAAGAAATAACGTTTTTTCTCTGGTACTAATAATTTTTTTAAAAGAAAAAGTAGTGTTGTACTCATTAAGCTAATATGCATGCCACTAATAGCAAATAGATGACTTATTCCATTTTGTCTAAAACTAAGCTTTACTTCTTTTTTAATATTTTCATCATTTCCTAAAATAAATGTTTTTAAGTAAGCTTGGCTTTTTTTATTCTTCATTTTATTTTCTAGAATATTTTTTAGATGATAATATATACTATTTGTCATTTTCTCTAGTTTTATCGTTTCTGTTTTCATTAGATAATAAATTTTCTCTGTTTTTAAATAGGCTTGGTAAGAAAAACCATTTTCTACTCGGTTCGTTTGTGGTTTTTCTAAAGTGCCTTTTAGCATAATTTTACGACCAAACAAAATATGTTTTAAAAAATTTTTTTGTTCTTTTGGTGTTTTAAAGTAATAAGTGGCTAAAAGAAATTCTTTTTTATATTTTACTTTTAAAGTTATTTTATCACTATTTAGATGATAGGAATCTACTACCACTTCTAGTTTGGTTTCTGTTCCTTTTAAAGTTGAATGGTTAGGAAATAAAGAAAGACGTAAAATAGTGATTAAGATTGCTATGATTAAAAATAGGTAATATGGGGTACTATGTAGTAATATTTTCCTTAATTTTAGCAAATATACTTTCTCCTATTCCTGTTACATTTTTTAAATCTTCTGTTTTTTCGAAGGGACCATTTTTTTCACGATATTCAATGATGGCAAGGGCTTTCGATTCTCCTATTCCTGATAATGTCATTAATTCTTCTTTAGTAGCTATGTTAATGTTTATATTCTTTTGTTCTAAAGTGTTATTGGTGGGGCCTGTTTGTTCTTCATTTATGCAAGCATTATTTGCTAGCTCATAGTCTCCTCCTTTTAGACAGTTTTCTTGTACTTGTTGTTCTTCCTCCTTTGTTTTTTTGAAATCATTTACTTGTTCATAACTATATACAATGATTACCATTTCATCTGTTATTTTTTTACTAAGATTAATGACTGAAGTGTCTGCTGTTTCTTTTAATCCTCCTGCTTCTTTGATTACATCCATTACTCTACTACCTTCACTTAATGTATAAATACCTGGGGCAACTACCTCTCCTTTTATATCCACTTGGTAAGTTCTTGTTGTAGTATCTACCTTTTTTTCTTGATGTTCTTCTTTTTTAGAAACTTTTAAGACTTCTTTAGCTTCTACTGGTTCTGCTTTTAATGATAGGAAAAGACATGTTCCCCCTCCTATTAAAAATAGAATCACTAGTGTTGCTATTAATATTTGTTTTCGATAACGATATTTTAGTGTCATATTTTCACCTCATCTTATTATTCGATAAAAAAAGAAAAGTTCTAGATATTTTTTAAACTTTTCTT
>CAZWXX010000139.1:0-3061 GCA_964637865.1 uncultured Muribaculaceae bacterium
CTTTTGGTATGGTCTTTCAAATTATTTTTCAGGCACTTATGAATTTGATGGTTGTAGTAGGACTCATCCCAGTCACTGGTGTAACTTTACCATTTTTAAGCTATGGTGGTAGTAGTTTATTAATTAGTATGGTGAGTATGGGAATTCTTTTAAATATTTCAAGGGAAAGCAGATAAAAACAAACATTTGTTCTTGTAAAAGAATGTCTTCTTTGATAAAATAGGAATAACGATTCAGGGGAGGGATAATAAATGAACACATTAATAGAAAAGGAAAATATAAAAGTAGAAAATATGATATATGAAATCAGGGGAAAACAAGTAATGCTAGATTCAGAACTTGCTAAATTATATGGAGTAGAGACTAAGAGAATTAATGAAGCAGTTAAAAATAATCCAGATAAATTTCCAGAAAGATTTAGTTGGATTATAACAAAAGATGAATTAAACATAATTTCAAGGTCGAAAATTTCGACCTTGAATGATAAAAAACTGAAACGTGGACAAAACATAAAGTATTTGCCTAGAGTTTTTACAGAACAAGGCGTTGCTATGCTTGCAACGATACTAAAATCAAAAACTGCAACAGAAATTAGTATTCAAATTATGGATGCCTTTGTTGCTATGAGAAGATATATTTCTTCTAGTTTAATAGAACAAAGATATATCAATGAATTAGTATTAAAAAATTCAAAAAGAATTGATATGTTAGAAGAGACTTTCTCTGGTTTTCGTGATAAGACGAATCATTTATTTTTTGATGGACAAGTTTATGATGCTTATTCTTTGATGATGAAAATATTTGACTCTGCTAAGAAAGAAATTGTTTTGATTGATAATTATATCGATAGAAAAATTCTAGATATTGTTTCCAAGACAGAAAAGAAAATTACGATTATCACAAATCAGTACAATAATCACGACTATACAAAATATAAAAAACAGTATCATAATATAAATCTAGTTATCAATCATCATTTTCATGATCGCTTTATTATTATAGATAAAAAGGTATTATATCATTGTGGTGCGAGTTTTAAGGATTTAGGAAAGAAATGTTTTGCAATTACTAAAATGGAAGACGAAGAATATTTAATAGAGTTATTACAAAAAATGGGATGAGGTGTGTAGATGAATGAAGTGTTAGAAAAGGAAAAACAAGAAATTGAAAATATGATATATGAAATCAGAGGAAAGCAAGTGATGTTAGATTCCGATTTGGCTAAATTATATGGTTGTAAAAATGGTACTAAATCTATAAATTTGGCTGTTAAGAGGCACAAGGTACGATTTCCAGAACGTTATATGTTTCAATTAAATGATGTGGAGCAAAAGCAATTGCAGTTTCAAATTGAAACCGCAAATAATATGTCACGAAGTAATTGTTTTGTTTTTACAGAACAAGGAGTAGCAATGCTTGCAACTATTCTTCATACAGAAGTAGCAGAAACAATGAGTATTCAAATTATGGATGCTTTTGTTGCTATGAGAAGATATATTTCTTCTAGTTTAATAGAACAAAAATATATCAATGAAATGGTGTTAAAAAACTCAAAAAGAATTGATATGTTAGAAGAGACTTTTTCTGGTTTTCAGGACAAGGACAATCATTTGTTTTTTGATGGACAAGTTTATGATGCTTATTCTTTAATGATGAGAATATTTGATCATGCTAAGGAAGAAATCATTATTATCGATAATTATATTGATAGAAAGATTCTAGATATTATTTCAAAGACAGAAAAGAAAATTACGATTATCACAAATAAGTACAACAATGCAGACTATACAAAATATAAAAAACAGTACCATAATATAAATCTAGTTATAAATAATCATTTTCACGATCGCTTTATTATTATAGATAAAAAGATACTATATCATTGTGGTGCGAGTTTTAAGGATTTAGGAAAGAAATGTTTTGCAATTACTAAAATGGAGGATGAGAAATACTTAATAGAATTATTACGGGAAATCAAATGAGGTGTATAGATGAACGAAGTATTAGAAAAAGGAAAACAAGAAATTGAAAATATGATATATGAAGTCAGAGGAAAACAGGTGATGCTAGACTCTGATTTAGCAAAACTATATCAATGTAAAAATGGAACAAAAGATGTTAATAAAGCTGTTAATAGAAACATTGAACGATTTCCTAAAGATTTTTATTTTCAATTAACGAAAGAAGAGTATGATAACTTGAAGTTCCAAAATGGAACTTCAAGACTAAGTAGTCATGGTGGCATTAGAAAAATACCATATGTTTTTACAGAACAAGGAGTAGCAATGCTTGCAAGTGTACTTAGAACAAGTGTTGCCTCTTTAGTAAGTGTAGATATTATGCGTGCATTTGTAGTAATGAAAAAGTACATATCTAAAACTTTGTTAGAACAAACATGTATAAATGAACTTGTTTTAAAGAATTCAAAAAGAATTGATATGTTAGAAGAGGCGTTTTCTGGCTTTCAAGACAAGACGAATCATTTATTTTTTGATGGACAAGTTTATGATGCTTATTCTTTAATGATGAGAATATTTGATCATGCTAAGGAAGAAATCATTATTATCGATAATTATATTGATAGAAAGATTCTAGATATTATTTCAAAGACAGAAAAGAAAATTACGATTATCACAAATAAGTACAACAATGCAGACTATACAAAATATAAAAAACAGTATCATAATATAAATTTAGTTATAAGCAATCATTTTCATGACCGCTTTATTATTATAGATAAAAAGGTATTATACCATTGTGGTGCGAGTTTTAAGGATTTAGGAAAGAAATGTTTTGCAATTACAAAAATGGCAGATGAGAAGTACTTACTAGAATTATTGCACCTGATAAAACAAGAAAATAATTTTTAGAAAATAGTTCAATATGTTATAATATTGAATCAGAGGTGGGAACATGAAAGAAGTAATAAAAAAGATGGATTCTTCTTTATTAAGTGTGAATTCTGTTATGGAATATTTAGAAAAAATTCAAGATTATAAGGTAGTAGAAGAAGATGTTCAAAATGATAATGGTAGTATTACTTTGGAAGTGGGAGAGGAAT
>CAZWXX010000140.1:0-2982 GCA_964637865.1 uncultured Muribaculaceae bacterium
TCCTTTGGAGGAGGCTCTTTTGGAGGAGGAGGCGGTGGAGGCCGTTTCTAATACTGGAAAGATATTCTTATCTTTCTTTTTTTTTAATTTTATTGTAGAATAAAGATGGTGATATTTATGCACTTGAAAATTGGTGATGTTTGTTATCCTGTTTTGATAGAAAAAAAGAAAACAACAAAAAATACTTATATTCGGGTTAAAAAAGATCTTACCATTTATGTTACTACGAATTATTTTAGTAGTGACCGGGGTATTTTAAAATTATTAGAAGAAAAAGAGACGCAAATACTTAAAATGATTCAGGCACAAGAGGTAAAAAATCAAAATAATCTGGATTTTCATTATTTAGGAAAGAGATATGAAATTGTTTATACGAATCAATCCGGAATCTTGTTTGGTCAGAATAAAGTGTTTTTCAATAAAGATGAAGATATTTCTAAATTTTATAAAAGAGAAGCAAAGAAGTTATTTTCTCTTCACCTAGATCAGATTTATCAAAATTTTTCTATCTCTATTCCTTATCCTAGTTTAAGAATTCGAAAAATGACATCTCGTTGGGGTGTTTGTAATACAAAGCTTAAAGTGATTACTTTAAATTTAGAACTGATGAAGAGAGAGACTAAATACTTAGATTATGTGATTGTTCATGAACTTTCTCATTTGGTTTATGCGAATCATTCTTCTAAGTTTTGGAATTTAGTAGAAGAAAATTATCCTAATTATAAAAAAGTTAGAAATGAAATGAAAGAGTTTTAGAGGTGGCATATGTTCATTACTAGTACAGATAATCCAAAGATAAAAGAATATATTAAGTTGCAACAGAAGAAGTATCGAGATTTATCAGGAAAGTTTATTGTAGAGGGGATGCATTTAGTATTAGAAGCATATAAGTGTGGGCTTTTGGAAGAGGTTATTTTAGAACAAGGGGAAGTTCTTGCTTTAGATGTTCCTATTATTTATACTACTCAGGAAGTAATTCGTAAGATATCTACATTAGATCATCCTGTTTCTATTTTAGCACTTTGTAAGAAAAAGCCAGAGCATTCTACTTTAGGAAGACGAGTTTTATTACTTGATGACATTCAAGATCCAGGAAATTTGGGTACTATTATTCGAAGTGCTGCTGCTTTTGATATTGATACTGTTATATTATCTCCTAAAACAGTAGATTTATATAATCCTAAAGTAGTAAGAGCGACACAGGGAATTTTATTTTATGTTTCTGTTATTCGTGATGATTTAGAAAATGTACTTTCTAAATTAAAAGAGGAAATGATTCCTATTTATGGTACAAATGTAGAATATGGCTCTTCTGTTTTTGATATTAGGGATCATGATTCTTATGCATTAGTCGTTGGCAATGAAGGAAGTGGAGTGAGGAATGAGATTCTTGATTTCTGTGATCAAAATTTGTGTATTGAAATGAATGGAAATGTAGAAAGTTTAAATGTAGGGGTTGCTACTAGTATTTTATTATATGAGTTAAGGGGAAGACGATAATGGGGCTTGTTTATGTTGGTAAAATAGTTGCTACTCATGGAATTAAAGGAGAAATACGACTTCTTTCTGATTTTTTTTATAAAGAAAAGGCATTCATGGTTGGGAGTTTTGTTTTTATTGATGGTGAAAAATATAGAATTTATAGTTATCGAAGACATAAAAACTATGATATGATAACTCTAGATGGCTTTTTTAATATTAATGATGTTTCTTTTTTGATATCTCGTGAAGTTTATAAAGAAAGAGAAGATTTGCATTTAGCAGAAGATGAGGTTTTAGATAGTGATTTATTAGATTATGTAGTTTTAAGTACTTTGGGGCAGGGAATAGTAAGAGAGGTTTTTTTGGCAAGTCCTACCAATAAAATATTAAGAGTAGAAATTGCAGATAGAGAAATACTGATTCCTTTTTCTTCTCCTTATCTTGAAATTGATTATAAGAATCACAAAATTATGATTACTATGATAGATGGGATGTAGATAATTATGAGAATAGATATTTTAACTCTTTTTCCGGATATGTTTTTAGGGGCACTTGATCATTCTATTTTGCGTCGTGCTCAGGATGAGGGGATTGTAGAGATTCATTTAGTAGATTTTAGAAAGTATTCTCTTGATTCTCATCATAAAGTGGATGATACTCCTTATGGTGGCGGATGTGGGATGGTTTTGTCAGCACAACCTATTTTTGACTGTATTGATGATATTCGAACTAAAGATAGTAAAGTTATATTATTAACACCAGATGGGGTTTGTTATCATCAAAAAATGGCTTATGATTTGAGTCAGGAAAAACATTTGATTTTTATTTGTGGTCATTATGAAGGGTTTGATGAGAGGATCCGAGTACTTGCTGATATGGAGATTAGTATTGGAGATTATATTCTTACGGGAGGAGAATATGCTAGCATGGTATTAGTTGACTCTATTGTTAGACTTCTTCCAGGAGTTATTCGAGAAGAGTCCCATCAAAAAGAATCCTTCAATCATCATTTGCTTGATTATCCTAATTATACAAAACCTAGAGTTTATAGAAAAATGAGTGTTCCGGATGTTTTACTTAGTGGAGATCATAAGAAAATTGAAGAGTATCGACTAAAGGAGAGCATTAGAAGAACTAAATTAAGACGTCCTGATTTGTATAAGGAGATGATGGATGATGAGTTATAAAATTGTAAGAAAAAATCGAGGTGATATGCCTTTTCAATATTATCAATTTTGTGGTTATCCAATGAGTTCGAAAGCAAAGTATTTTGTTATTGAAGAGGAACATATAAAAAATATTATTGTTATGGATTATAGTATGATTTCTAGTCTTATTTCTAAAAAAGTAAAAGCAAAGTACAGGCGGTTAATTAAAATTCTTACGGAGCTTTTGGTTTCTTCAGATGATGATGGGACAAGTTGTCGAGAAGCGCTTAATTTAATAGAAAAATTTCGCTTAGAAATTAAAAATAAATATCGAAATTATTTGACAGAAAAA
>CAZWXX010000141.1:0-2954 GCA_964637865.1 uncultured Muribaculaceae bacterium
GAAAGGGTTACTGTGCTAAAGCACAGGGCCTGAACCTATTTTCGTAACGGTCAAATTTTATTTTTACCGAAACTCAAAAAATGAAAAAATTGACATATTGAATAGTTTATAGTATAATATGCGAACAAAAAGGGGGAAATGAAAAATGGAAAATTGGATTAAAGTTTCATTATTAAGCACATTAGGAGCTGGTATTCTAATGCCATATATACTAGTACCATTAGGACTAAGTTCTCTAGCAATAGGAAGCATCACTATATTATTAGAAGTTGCAGGAGTAGTAGCAATAAACCACATTATTAACATAAAGGATAAAAAACAAAGAAACAAAATTCCAAAAAACGAAACACAAGCTTATTTAGAAGAAATAGAAAATAAAACACAATATATAAAAGATACTGAAAATAGAAAAATAATAACAAAAGAATTAATACCAGTAGATGAACCAATAACTACAAATTTTTTATATAATGATTATGCATCCATTGTAAATGCTTATTTAATAGATGAAAAACTTCAATCACTACAAGAAGAACTAGCAACAAGTCATGATAAAAAAGAAACACAAAGAATACAGAATGAAACAACTATTTATAAGTTTATGTTACAGGATATAAGAGAAGAAAGTGGAAAATCACTAAATAAAGTTTTAAAAAGATAAAATGCTATATAAAAATAGTGTTTTTTTTCTGAAATAAAAAGTCTATTCTACGGCAAACGTAAAATAAACTCTCCATCCTTCGAATACAAATATTTTTCTCTAGCATATCTAGCAATATAATCAGGATCTTGTAACTTATCGGCATCCACTTTTAAAACTTCTTCTTTTTCCTTTAATTTTACAAGTTTCTTTTCTAGTTGTTTTTTTTCCTGATATTTTGCCAATATCTCAACCCAATAACGTCCTATAGAAAAAGTGGTAACAGCAATAATAACCAAAGAACCAAGTCCCAAAAAGATAATTCTTCTTTTTGCCTTTTTATTTTTCTTTTTCTTTGCCACTTTACCACCTACCTATCTACTATAAATTATAACTTATGTCAAGAAAAATCACAATATAAATCATTCAACATTTACATCACTTTACAGACAAATGATAACCAAACATTTATGTACTATAATAACATTAATCATAACATAAATAAGAAAATATATTTTTATTTCCCACTATTGGCATAATTTGACAATACCTAAACTAAAATAACTTGAAAATAATTATAAAACATTTATTTTTGTATTAATCTTCGAAAAATTTTACGTAATCTCTTAGTATAACGAAAACTAAATAAAAAACCAAAAAAGATAAGTAAATAAAAGTAGCAATGTAACACTCCTCCATTTATAATTTTAAGAACTAAAAAATAAATAAGTGCCATATCTATAACAAAAATAAAATTAATCAAAATTTGAAACCACTTTTTCCTTGAAAACAAAAAATCATAATGAAAATTAACACAAAATCCAAAAAAAATACCAAATACAAAAGAGTATACAAGGGATAAAATTTGTATCTGTAAAGCCATAATTACTTAAATAATCGATTAAAAATCGTATTCTCCTTATTTTTATGAGTTCCCTCTTCTAAATAAGTCATACCAGAAATGAGTCCTTTTATAATAACAGTTCCTTGCATTGTATCTAGTTTAATAAGTTCTAATCCCTCACCCTTTACCAAAAGATACCCCATAACAGTATCCATCATAAATTGCTCATTATCAAAGTTATCAATCTTCTTAACACCGGAAATCACTAAGTTCTTTCTCTCAGTTAAACTAATACCATGATTATAATTACTAATATTGTCTTGCTTATCCATAGCATCCTCCTTATTACACTATATGAAGGAAAGGAAAAAATAGAATAAAAAAAGTAAATCCAGAAAAATTTACGGTATATTAAAAATTACTTTTTCCAGTTTTTACAAGTACATTATGTACTGCCTGTTCTTGCCCCGAGGAAATCGCATCATTCAAAAACTCTTTTTGCAATTGATAGAAGTATCTTTCAGAAGAAAAAACTGATGGAAAAATAACAGTATGTTGGCTCTCAAAATCACTACATAAAGAAATAGGAAGAGAGAATGAATCTAACATACTTTTTTCTAAATCAACATAACTTCTAAACTCTGCAGTAGAATCATCATAAGATAGTCTAATATCAGATCGTCCATGCACAATATCAGCTTCATTAGATATCCTAAAAGTACCTAAACAAACAAAAATACCATTTGTCTCATCTATTTCCTTTCGATAAAGAGAATAAGCGTCACTGATCATTTTATCGTTTTTCCATTTAAGTACTCTATCATTATCTACTTCTTCTAATTTATCTAATAAAGATAAGTATTCTCGTACTTCTGGTACTTGTTCTAACTTTTCCAATCTAGACTCCATATTTTTTATATCTTTCTGCAAATCACACCTAGACTGATACTCCTTTTTTATTTTCTGTAAAATTTCTTCTTTCATAAGACCTCCATCAAAATAGAAAAAGATACGCTTCTACGTATCTCGATAACTGTATATTACTCTTCTGTTTCTGGAACATCATCGGCATTATTATATGCTTCAATGATTGCTTCTTCAAACATACTACGTACTTCTGGATTAATTGGATGTGCAATATCACGATAAGCACCAGTTGCAGTTTTACGACTAGGCATTGCGATAAATAATCCATTATCCCCTTCAATAACACGAATATCATGAACTGCGAAACTATCATCTAATAAAACAGATGCAATTCCTTTCATACGTGATCCTTCTTTTTCAACTTTGCGTACATTTACAGATGTAATCTTCATATGTTTTCCTCCCTCTTAAAGTCTACAACTTTATAATTACATTTTATAATAAGAGTTTACAAAAAGCAACCATTTTTACACATATAGACACTAATATAGTTACAGTTCAGTCAAGGAAATGAAAAATAATCCACAACAAAAAATCAAGGTA
>CAZWXX010000142.1:0-2954 GCA_964637865.1 uncultured Muribaculaceae bacterium
CTATTTCTTCTTTTTCTACTTTTACTTCTTCTTTCTTAATTGATAGTCCTTGATACTTCTTAATTTTTAGTTCTGGTTTAGTAATAATTTTAAAGATAAACTCTACACCATTTTCATCTAATGATTTTAAATCTACTCCTGGTTGTACTACTGGAATTAATTTAGATTCTTCCATTGCTTTTTCATAAGCATTTTGTAAAAGATCATCTGCTGCATCAAGGAAAAGAGACTCTTTTCCAAAGTGTTTTTCATAGATATTTCTTGGTACTTTACCTTTGCGGAAACCATCTACTTTAGCATCTTTTTGTTTCTTTTTAAAAGCTTTATCTAAGGCTTTTTCCCAGTCTTCTCCTTCTATTTTTATTGCTATTTCATGCATATAATCTTTTGTTTTGTTCTTTTTATCTTTCTTTTCTTCTGTATTTTTATTTTCTTTTGCCATATTATCCCTCCAATGTCTTATATTATAACGCACAACAAAAAGTAAAACAACTCTTTTTTAGTATTAATAGTCGCTTTGTCGTAAAATATTTAAGTCGCACTTAAAATAAGGCGAAAAGAATTAATCTCTCTAATGTTTCCAGAATAAGAAGCATAATAAAATATTCCTGAGCCAACTCCTGTATCATAGCCACCGCCACGTATTACCCACGGTTTTTGTTCATTAATAGTGGCAGATATATCATTATACCAATTTGTTGTTTCATTAAAGGCATGGGAGAGACATGATTTACCATCACAACTATTATTATAATTATTACCTATATAAAAATTATAATATTTATCATCCAGCCAAGAGTGTTTCGAGAAAGTGTCTCCATCTCCAAGTAACCCCGTATAACCTGAGTTATCATTTTGATTTGTGCCTGTATATTTATTTCCATCTAATGTATAATTACCTAGCACATATTCCCAAGAACCTCCATTCAGATCATAAATACCTGTAATATTACCAGTGGTTGACGCTCCTGTTCCTGTTAAGCTCACATTATAATTATAGTGACATCCATAATCAGCATATGGATTACCTGGTGTACCCTTACCTGGGGTACCACAGCTACAGCCTGTAACATATTGTCCTGACATATTTTGATAAATTTCTTTATTTGCTCCACTGAAATCTCTATTTCCGAGCTTTCCATATTTACTTTGTGATAAATAAGAAACTGCTCCCCACTCACTATTTTTCATGGCATGAGAGTTTAATAAATTACTGAGTCCATAACGATTTCCAGTAACACTCACTTTTCTTCCAATGCTAGCAATATTTGATACTTGTATTCCTCTCCAACTTATGACATTTGGTTTAATCATTACATCTAACTCTGTAGTATTTCCTCCTCCAGAAAGAACATTTGGCGTGGAACTACTGGTTTCAAACTTTCCAACCCAAATTCCTGATAGTTCTTCATCTCCAAAAGTAAAGGCATCTGGTGTCCTCCATTCACTTACGCCACTACTTACTAAATACTGGGCATTTCCTGTTTCTTTTTCTTCTTTTTTTATAAATTTAACATCGATTTCTCCAGGTAAGGCTTGTGTTGGACTTGTGTTTAAGTATGTTCCTTGTTTTCCATAATAATTTGTCCCATCTTCTGAACCTATTGTATAACTATATCTTGGTATCCAAACCCACATGGTTTCTATATCATTCATTGATACTGTTGTTCCAGCATTTGCACTTTGATATGTACTTCTGGTGGCAGTCGTTACTGTAACAGCATTCGCCCACTGTCCTAAATCATAATCATACCAGTTATCATTTGATGCTTTTTCCCATTCTTTCTTTGTCTCATTATAGACTACTTTTATCATTGCATCATCTATCTTTACTTTTGGTATGATACACTCTACTACTTTTTTATCAATTGGGAATGATAAGTCTCTATTATAAAGTCCTGCTTCACTTCCAAAAGTTATTGTTTGGGCATTATCAGTTGTGTTTACTAGTTTTATTTTATATGTTTTGATGGTATTACTTTCTAAAACTTCGCCTTCTTTTTTTGGAGGAGTGTCTAGGTTTGTATCATAACTAACATTTACTCCCTCTTCTGCTTCATACCAAAGGTTTAGTTTTGATGTTATTGTATTTACATTTTTGAGTGTTACCGTTATTACTTTACTTTCTTTTCCATTTAGTGTTACTTTATTTTTTTCTAGGTCGTTACTTTCTATTAGAGAATACAAGTTTCCTGTTACGACATTTAGGCTTCCTAAACTTTCTACTTGTGTAGTAAAAAGGGCATAAGAAAATCCTCCTACTATTAAGAATATGCTAACTATTCCAAGTAATAGGAAATAACTCATTTTGGTACTGATGCTTTTTTTCAAATAGTATTTGATCTTTCCTAACATCTAGATTCACCTCGTATCCTCTTATACCCTTATTGTACCAAAAAAAAAAAAAAAACAAGCAACGTTTAATTGATTGCTTTTATTTTTATTTCATAACTTCCATTTGGACTTTCTACTGTTACAATGTCTCCTACTTTATGATCTAGTAGAGCTTGGGCAATTGGAGATTCATTGGAAATTTTACTTTCAAATGGATCTGCTTCTTGGCTACCTACAATTTTATATTCATCTTCTTCCTCTGGATCATCTACATATTCAATTGCAACTGTACTTCCAAGTCCAACAACATCTTTTGGAACATCTTTAATAATGGATACATTCTCTAACATTTTCTCAATTGTTTTAATTCTAGCTTCTATTTGAGCCTGTTCATTTCTTGCTGCATCATATTCTGCATTTTCAGATAAATCTCCCAAACTTCTTGCTTCTTTAATAGATTGTATATTAGCAGGACGTCTTACATTAATTAGATCATCCAATTCTTTTTTTAATTCATCTAACCCCTCTTGGGTTAAGTAAACAACATTTTTATTTTTCATCTTTCCACCTCGTAAATCGTGACGTATTAAATAATACTACATCTTACTCATAAAGTCAAT
>CAZWXX010000143.1:0-2929 GCA_964637865.1 uncultured Muribaculaceae bacterium
TAGACACTCTTTTAGAAAATAAAGAGAATAAAGCGGCAGTGATTCAGTTTGATACAAATTCTAGTATCATAACAGGACTAACAAGTGATAAAGAGACATTAACGAATGCTGTAAATAGTCTAACACCCAATGATACGACTAATTATTATAAAGCCTTTTTAAATGTAGAAGAAATACTAAAAGAATATAAGCAAGAAAAAGATCGGAAGTGTATTGTTTTATTCTTAACGGATGGATACCCCAATGAAGGAATGCCTAATGAAAAAGCACAGTATAGAATCTTGAAGTCATTATATCCATTTATTACTATTAATGGGATTCAGTATGAAATGGGCGAAACGATTAAAGACGAGATTAAGAGTGTGAGTGACTTTCAATATGTAGCAGATAGAGATAATCTAGAAAATGCTTTAGTAAAGGCATCAATCGCTCCTGTGATTTATGATCACTTTGAGATTACTGACTTTGTAGAAAGTGAGTATTTTACAGTAGAAGCGGAATCTGATATTGAAGTCAGTGATGGGAAAGTTACCCTGGATAAAGAAAATCAAACGATAAACTGGAAGATAGATCAATTCAAATCAGGACAAGAAGCAAAAATGACAATTAGAGCCAAACTAAAACCAGAGTATTTTAGTCAAGGTGGAATTTATCCAACGAATAAGAAAGAAATTATTAAAAGTAAGATCGATGACCAGGAAGAGGACATCGATAGTACCAAAACACCAGTTCTCGCTGATAACTATAAAGTCATCTATGATGGAAATGCTCCAGAAGACTGTAGAGTAAGTGGAGTACCAAGAGAGGAAAACAAGAGTGTCTTTGAACTGGTCAACATTAGTGAAGAAGTCCCAGTATGTGAAGGATATCAATTTAAAGGATGGGTGATTGCTAGTAAAAATGTGAAGAGAATGGATAATGAGAGATTCTATATGCCTGAAGATGATGTAGTGTTAAAAGCAACCTGGGGAAAAGTTAGTATTAAGAAGTCTATGACAGGAGAAGTATATACTGTAAAGACATTCTATAAAATGATGGAAAATGAAGCAGTACTTGATGATATTAAGAGTGAGTTTGTAACATCCACTACAGGAATAAACTTTAAAAACGCTCCATCTGATACCAATGGAAAGGGAGTTTATATTCATGCTCCAACCAAGAATGAAGAGTTTCCAGTTCTTTATTACCGAGGAGCGGTAGAGAATAACAATGTCAAGTTTGGAGGATTCTGTTGGAAGATTGTAAGAACTACTGAAACTGGTGGAGTGAAGATGATCTATAATGGAACACCAGATGATGCAGGAGGATGTACGAATACAACAGGAGATGCCACACAAATAGGAACAAGTTCATTTAATTCTTATTTTAGTTCTCCAGCGGATGTAGGCTATATGTATGGAACACGTTATACTTATAGTGACCAACCTATTCCAAGGTGGTATGAACATATTGGAAGAACTACTAGTCGAAATAATATTTTATCTTCTACTTATATGTCTTCTTCTTATAAATATTATTATGGAGATAGTATCAGATGGGATGAGGGAACAGGGACTTATATACTTGAAAATAGTGATGGAAGTGAAGTCGTTGCCACAGAGTGGTCAGAGGTTAAGAATAATGTCAAAGGAAGATATACTTGTTTTCGTAATGGTAATGGAACTTCTTGTAGTAGTGTTTCTTATATAGCAAATGCTAATTATTCTTATCTTTATACATTAACACTTAAGAATAATGAGACTTTAGAAGATGTGGATAAAACATGGAACTATGGAAAAGAAGTAGTTTATGAGAATGGAGTCTATACAATTCAAAATCCAAGTACAATAAAGAGCAGTGAATGGTATTCTAATTATCGTTCAGTAAAGGGCGGTTATATGTGTCCAGATGGAGGAGTGAGTTGTAGTAATATCCAGTATGTTGATTCATCTAGCGATTCTTATACTTCTTATGTGACAATGAGTAATGGAGAGACTTATGAAAGTTTATTACAAGAAGGAAAGAATAAGAAATGGATTTATGGAAATGATGTAGAGTGGGATGGAAGTAAGTATATCTTAAAAGATACCTATGAGAGTAGTCCTCTAGACTGGAGTAGTGATTACAAAACAATCGCTACAAAATATCATTATAGTTGCTTTAGTACCAAAAATAGTTGTACACAAGTAGGATATATTCATTATTTTAGTAGTAGTCCTCCTATTTATTATTTAAGTTTAAGTGGTGGAAAGAATATAGAAGATGCGAAGAATGAAATGTTTGTAAATACGAATGATTCTAAAATTAAACAGACGATAGATACATGGTATCAAGCCAATATGATGGACTATACTGAATTGTTGGAAGACACTGTATGGTGTAATGACCGAAGTATTTATAATGGATCATTAAAGAGTAAAGATGAAGACTCCAGTACAAATTATTATACACAATTTGGAGCATATGAAAGAAATATAGAATTATTTCAACCAAGTTTGAAATGTAGTAATAAACTGGATCAATTTACAGTAAGTGAGGAAAATGGAAATGGAGCCTTAACATATCCAGTAGCACTGTTAACAGCGGATGAATTAATATTAGCAGGACATAGATGGAGTGGATATAGTAGTTCAAGTTATTTATATACGAGTAAGTATTGGTGGGCTTTATCGCCGTCTTACTTCAGCGATGACTATGCGAGCGGCTTCATCGTCACCTCCGATGGCAACCTGAACTGCAGCTACGTCAACGGTTCGTACGGCGTTAGACCTGCAATATCCCTTGTCCCTGGGACAATCGTTGGCGGTGGGGACGGCAGTATGAATGATCCGTTTACTGTTGATTTGGAGCCAAGTATTTAATACCCAAAAGATGTGAGATGCTTTAGAAGTGTTTCACTTTTTTTAATAAATTTTTTTCTGAAACCTTTTTATTATAACGAAATGGTAAA
>CAZWXX010000144.1:0-2910 GCA_964637865.1 uncultured Muribaculaceae bacterium
CATAAGAAAACCCTTGATATACAAGGGTAATTAACATAGTGGTGTCCACGACGTGATTCGAACACGTGACCGATCGCTTAGAAGGCGATTGCTCTATCCAGCTGAGCTACGCGGACGTTTCCTGTTGCAATAAGATTATACAACAAAAAAACTGTCAACGCAAGCCCCTTTTTTCGCTTTATTTTAAGTCTTTTATTCCGATTTCTTTCTTATTTTTTCCTTCTACTTTATATAAAATACAGTTTACATCATAATTTTCAAAAACAGAATAAGAAAGCGTATACAATACTTCTTCTAAGATTTTGTCATCTTTATCAAATAAATATTGATTAAAATCCAAAATCATCATATTATCTTTCTTTTCATAGTCTAATAGTTCTAAATTGTTATGAATAAAACTCATTAAATTATCTTCATATATATATTTTGAAGAAAGTTCCTCTACTATTACCTCTATTTTTTCTTTATCGTTGTTCATGTATTTGGTTACTGGAACATAATAATTATGATTATCAATATTTTCTAGGTAATATAGCACAACTTTATCAATATTGTTTCTGCTATTTAAATCATATTTTTTATTAATTCCTATTTCTTTCGTGATTATTTTAGGTAATTTGTTTTTACTATTTGGATAATACAACAAGCTTTCCTTTTCTATTTGAATTTGCAAGCCTTCTACTTCTTCTAAATCTAGAATACTAAAACTTATTCCCTCTATGATTCTTTCTTCTTTTGTACTTGAAATATTTAAAAATTCCTTTGATAAGTTTACTGTTACTATTTTATCTTCGTATGTGACATCTAATACTTTTATATTAGAGGGTAAATAGGGTTTTAAGCCAGTTGGAAATTTAGCATTATCTTTTTCTTTTAAGTTGTCTAGCAACAGTTTTACCTGTTCTTTTTTATCTGTGGTATCTAGTAGGATATTGGTTTTTACTAATAAGTTATTTTTATCTAATAAATAGATATGATTTGTACCAAGGCCTGTAATATATTCTACTTCCATATTCGTTGTTATTGTCTTTGAATTATCCAGTGTAGGAATTAAGTAGACCACTAATAAAATAAAGGCTGTTAATGTTGTTACAAATATTTTTCTAAGTGCTTTTTTCTTTAGCATAGTATCACCCATTAAACCATATGAAAAGTCATACTATTTTAGTACGACTTTATAAACTTATTTCTTTTAATTTTAATAGTTCAACAACAGCACTAGCTCTTCCTTTTACACCTAGTTTTTGCATTGCATTCGAAATATGATTTCTGACAGTTTTTTCGCTAATATTTAAGTGTTCTGCAATTTCTTTTGTAGATTTATTCAAAACTAAAAGTTCAAAGACTTCTTTTTCTCTGCTTGTTAATATCCCTTTTTCCATACAACTCTTCCCTTCTTTAAACTTACCTAGAGTATTGTATGAGAAAACTTGTTTTTGTTGTGGGATTTTGCCTAGATATTAACTTTTTTCAAATTTTACTGTAATGTACATTTTTTCTTTATATTCCTGTTGAACAAGTCGCATGATATTATTAGCCATAGTGTTATCATGCTTTGTAGCGATAGCAACAACTGTAATATTAGAATTATCTATTTTTACAAAACTATCTAATTTATATGTTTCTTTAATTTTCTTTTCTAGTGTTTCTTCTTTTCCTTGCAATTCATTCAAGTATTTTAATTGTTCATAGGCATTATTCTTCTCTTCCGCGGTCATTTTTTCACTGGTTAATTGTTCTTGTAAAACATCCATTGCTTCTTGGCGTTCTTCTTCTAGACTTACTCGCATGGCAACTAGAGAATTGGTTTGTTCTACTGTTGCTTTGTCGCCTTTTGCTTTTGTTGTTTTTTGTTCCGTTTTATTATGTGCTAAAAGTAGTTCATTTGGCATGGTAATATAATAAACGCTAAGCACTAATATTAAACTAAATAATGTTAAAAACCACAAATTCTGTTTATTTATCATACGGCTTCCTCCTTCATTTACTACAATATATGAAAAAGAAGGAAGAATATTCCCTCTTTATGATACTTTTATTATTTCTTAAACTCCCATTGTTGTAGTCTCTGGTAGAGTGGATGCTCCATCAAACACAATTCCTTGCCCTGTAATATAGTTTGATTCATTTGAGGCTAAGAATGCAGCAAGCTCTCCTAGTTCTTCTGGTGTTCCCATTCTACCCATTGGGATTCCTGCTATGATTCCATTTATCACTGACTCTGGATCTGTTGGGTTAGAAAGACGTGCCATTGCTTCTACCATAGGTGTTCTAATGTATCCTGGTAGAATCGCATTTACTCTAATCTTATCCTTTACCAGTTCTGCTGCAAGCCCTTTGGTAAAGCCCATAAGTGCTGCTTTTGTTGTTGCATATGCTACTTCACCTGGATCTGCTACCATTACTCCTGTAACACTTGATAGATTTACTATGGATGCATTTTCAGATTTCTTTAGATATGGAAGTGCTGCATGTGTTACATTCCACGTTCCTTTGATATTGATATCAAATTGCTTGTCTCTTATTTCATCTGTCATCGTCTCAAATGGTACAAGTTCACAAACTCCTGCATTATTTACTAAAATATCGACATGTCCCATTTTTTGTGCTAGATCTTTAAAGCATGCTTCTACCATTTTAGCGTCACGTATATCTGTTTTATATCCTATAATATTTGAATTTGGATATTCTTGTTTTAGCGCAGTAAGGGATGCTGATAATTGATCAGAATAATCAAAGACTACAACACTTGCTCCATGTTTTAAAAATATTTTTACAACTCCTAATCCATTTCCCATTGCCCCACCTGTGACAACGGCAACTTTTCCATCTAATTTTCCCATTTTTATTCCTCCCTATTCTATTACTAGTATAGCACAGATTATTTTCTTGTTAAAGTTATTTTTTTCG
>CAZWXX010000145.1:0-2896 GCA_964637865.1 uncultured Muribaculaceae bacterium
CAAATTAATTTAATCACTTCTACTGTATTTTTCTGACCAATTCTATGAGCCCTGTCAGTTGCCTGATTCTCCACTTGCGGATTCCACCATAAATCTAAGTGAATCACAACATCAGCACTCGTAAGATTAAGACCTGTTCCACCAGCTTTTAAAGTAATTAAGAAAACATTGGTTTCGTCTTCATTAAACTGATCAACAAGTTCCATTCTCTTTTTAGAAGACACACTTCCATCAATCACATAAGTAGAAATATTATGGTTTGCAAACTCTTTATTTACAATATCAAGAGCTGTTTTATAACTTGTAAAAAGTAAAATCTTATGCCCATTTTGGATAATCCCTTCTACTAAAGAAACTAAATTCTCTATCTTAGCACTGCCACCTTTATAGTCTTCATACAAAATCTTAGGATCAATACAAAGCTGTCTTAGTTTTGTCAGTAACTGCAAAATTTTAAAGTTTCCTTTTTGAAAGCCTTCAGTTGCAATAATTTCATCCATCTCTTTTCGAGTCTTTTCTAGTTGTGCAACATATAACTTCTTTTGAGCATCTGTTAAATCAATATAAATATTATTTTCAATCTTATCTGGAAGCTCCTTGACAACGTCACGCTTTCTTCGCCTCAAAATAAATGGTTGTATCTTTTTGTTCAAATTATCTAGCATCTTTAAATTCTCAGAATCGACATCTTTGATATGATATTTCTTCTGGAAAGTCATACTACTAGCCAAATAACCTGGCATAATAAAATCAAAAATACTCCAAAGTTCTAATACGGAATTCTCAAGCGGTGTACCTGTCAAAGCAATTTTTGTATTAGCACGTAATTGTTTAATAACCTTAGTAAGCTGTGAATTTGCATTTTTAATTGTTTGTGCCTCATCGATTGCAATCAGTTCAAAATCCATATTAAAATACAAATCTTTATCTTGTCTAACAAGTCCATATGTTGTAATTAAAACATGAATACCATCTGTATTTTCTAGTTCCTTCTTACGACGAGCTTTATTCTCTGCAAAAACTTTATATGAGATTTCACTTCCAAACTTATCAAATTCATTTTTCCAATTATAAATAAGAGAAGTCGGTGCCACAATCAAAATCTTAGCATCTTTCTTACTTTTCAAAATCTGCTTAATAAAATAAATCAGTTGAATTGATTTTCCAAGTCCCATCTCATCTGCCAAAATACCACCAAAACCACACTTATAAATGTTATAAAGCCACTTAACTCCTACCTCCTGATAATCTCTTAAAATCTTTTTATCCTTCGCAGTCAACTGAACTTTTTCATTTTTATAAGAATTAAAATTTCGAATTAACTCATCAAATAAATTATTCGTCTTAATGATATTATACTTCTCTTTTTTAATACTATCTAAGTAAATAGCACGATATTTAGGAAGAACCCCTCCACCATTTTTTAAATCTTTTTCTGTAAGCTCCATATCATCCATTAAAGATTCTAATTGTTTTAATTCATCATTTTGATTCAAATCAAGAATATCTCCATTCTTTAGACGATAATACTTTTTATTACTTTTCATACCATCTAAAATAGAGGCGATTTCATCATTACGAATGCTACCCAAATCAAATTCATATTTCATGATATTATCGCTGCCAATACTAAAACTAGAACGAACGCTGGTATCCTTCAAAACCTTAGTTTCTTTTATCTTCTCAGAAGTAAATACTTCATATTTTGTTGCAAGCTCCACTAAATATAAAGTTAAAAACTCTCCAATCGTATCTAAATCGTCCATATAAATTTTTTTACTCTCAACAAGAAAACCATATTTTAAAAGTGTATCTATCACTTCTGTTTCTGCTTGCTCATCTCTTACAATCGTAGGAGTTGAATCAAAGTAATCAATTTTCTCACTTTGATATTCTAGTTTTACATTACATAAAATAATATCATCCTTAAGATCTAAATAAATACCTACTCCGGGTTTTACTCCTAATATAATGTCATCTTTCACAGATTCATCTAGTAAAATATTATCTTTTACAATTGGTAAAACACTCATGTTAAACAACTCTAAATCCGTATTTTTAAAAAGAAGTTCATTCATTTTATTCGCATGCATCACTTTTATAATTTGACTATTTTTAAGAGGGAGCTGATATAAACAAGAATCTTTAACAGCATATTGATAATCACGAGACAAAAACTCCACACCATCCATAGAAAGTACCAATCGGTAATAATCATCCTTTTTAGAAAGCATCATCGAAATAGGACTTTCCTTTAAAAACTGATGAATCACTCCAACACCAACAACAGAGAAAGATTTATGACTCAGTAACTCTAAAAATTCACCCACTTGATCTATAGAAAGACAAAACCTTTGAAAATTATAATAAGGATTCTGTTTATAAAGTTCCACTAAATACTGAAGAATAGCTTCATCCTCTTGTGAAAAAAAATATTGTGTTGGATCATAAGTAAAACTTTTTCCAAAATCAATACTCTCTCTTTTCTCTTCATAAACCTGTAAAAAATGATTTAACTTACTATTCAAGCTATATAGTTTGTTCTCTCCAATTTTAAATTTAAAATAAATCTCTTCTCCATAATAAGAATGAAAAAATTCAACTTCTACCGCTAAGGTTAATTGTTTCTTTAATTTTATTTTATTCTTAGTTGGAGCTTGATAAAACTCTTCTAAAATTCCTCTAGAAATACGAAAGCTCTTTTCAATTGGATCTACCACAAAAATATCGTCTTTATACTGAAGAAGACACGCTGCAATATGCTTACACATATCTGCTCTTTGATATTGCGGACATGTACAACTAGCACTTAAAACTTCCGCACCCCTCTCATGAATTTCTACATCATAAAAATCATAAGTCCTCTCAGACTCCACACTAAACTGATGAATATGGA
>CAZWXX010000146.1:0-1078 GCA_964637865.1 uncultured Muribaculaceae bacterium
TTTTCCCTTGTACCATAGAGTCAATCACCAAAGCGTCAATCTCTTCTTCAATAATCTTATCAATCTTTCTAGCACCAAACTTTTGATACTGACACTTTTTCTTTATCTCTTCCACTAACTCTTTTGAAAATTTAATCTTAACATTATTTCGCATCTTCTTTAAAGAGTCTAACTTACTTTTAATAATCGTTGTAATAATTTCACTATCCATATTATGAAAATACCACACATGGTCAATTCTATTTACTAGTTCTACCCCCAAATACTCCTCTAAATAAACATTGCGAAGTTCTTTTTTACCTCCAGAAAAACCAATACTCTTCTGATTACTACCCAAATTAGATGTCATAAAAATCAAAGTATTCTTAAAAACAATATCATTACCCTTATTATCTTTAATACTACCCTCATCTAAAATCTGCAAGAAAAGTTTCAAAACCGCAGGATGTGCTTTTTCAATCTCATCAAGAAGAATAATACTATTAGGATACTCCCTCACTTTATCAAATATAGCATTTTGGTCATTATACCCAACATATCCTGGCGGAGAACCAATGAGTTTACTAATAGAGTGTTCTTCCTTATACTCGCTCATATCAATACGAATAAAAGAATTTTTGGGCACTTGAGTTTTAGCATACTCTTTAATAAGACAAGTCTTTCCAAGTCCAGTACCACCAACAAATAAGAATGAATAAGGACGCTGTTTTAAATAATTGCTTTTATACTTCTGCGTAAAGGTCACAAGGCGATTAATAATATCATCCTGACCCATAATCTTAGATTTTAATTCACGACTTAACTTATCCATTTCCTTATTTAAGTTGATTCCAAGTTCGTAAATCGGAATCTTTGTCTTCAAGAATATTACTTCACGAACCATATCTTTAGTAATTACTTTTGGCCTCTGTATCTTCATAAATTGCAGCTCCAACTTATTCTTTTTATCTTCTAGGTCATATTCTTCTTTTTTATAAACAGAAGCCTGCTCAAAATTCTGATTCATAATCGCCTGATTCTTAAGATTACGAACCACTTTTAATTTCTTATTAATCTCCTGTAACTTCTTCTCACCCTT
>CAZWXX010000146.1:1178-2863 GCA_964637865.1 uncultured Muribaculaceae bacterium
TCCATAAACTCTTTATACTCAGCAGTAGTCGTTGCACCAATCACTCGTAGTTTTCCACGTGCTAAAGCCGGTTTTAAGATATTAGACGCATCAATCGCTCCTTCAGCACCACCCGCACCAACTAGTGTATGAATCTCATCGATGAATAAAATGATTTCATTATTATTCTCAACTTCCATTAAAATTTTATTAATACGCTCCTCAAACTCTCCACGATACTTAGTCCCAGCAATTAAAGAAGCCATAGAAACAGATAAAATACGTTTATGCTGTAAATTCTTTGGTACTTCACCATTTTCAATACGACTAGCAAGTTCTTCTACAATCGCCGTCTTTCCTACTCCTGCATCCCCAATTAGTAAAGGATTGTTTTTAACACGACGAGACAATATCTCAATTACACGAGCAACTTCTTCATCTCGCCCAATCACAGGATCAATCTCCCCCTTTTGAACACGCCTATTAAAGTCCACTGCATACTCTTCAATAGAAAGCTTCTTTTTAGAAGACTTTTTATACATGATTTTGGCAGAAAAATCATTATAGAGTTTATCAATATCAATATTCATTCCAACAAGAAGTCGTATTGCCACTCCCTCTCCTTCTTCAAGAAGTGACAAGAATAATTGTTCCACACTTACTTCCTGCATTTTCTCTTCCTTAGAATCTAACATCGCAGACTCCAGTACTCGCTTTAAAAGTGGTGTATATAAAAACCAACTATTAGCATTCTTTCCAAGTCCAACCACACTAACTAACTCATCACGAAACTTTTTATAAAAAATGCCATAGCTTTCTAATTTTTTAGTAATAGAAAACTCATGATGAGAAAGAATTGCAAGTAACATATGTTCACTACCAACATAGGGATGCTTAAGACGTTGCATTTCACGTTTTGCATCCATTAATACCTTTTGTGCATCTTCACTAAACTTTGAGAACATATTATCCCCTCTTTCTAACTATATTCTATGATTATTTTGTAATAACTTTCAATAAAATATGTTCTAAAAAAAGTGACAAATTCCACAAAAAAAGCAGAAGTTTCCCTCTGCTAAACTAAAAATATTAGTTTTAAATAAGTACTAAAATTGTAAAGATGATAAATAAAACTACTACAAATTCTAGTACAAGTTTCCAAATGTTTTTCAACCATTCTTTATAAGTTACACCTAAATAAGAAATTGTTCCCATTAAGATAACACTAGTTGGTGCAACTAACATAACAGCACCATATAAAGATTGGAACATAACAGCAATTAACGGATATGTTGTTTTATCTGTTACTACACTAGCTAAATATGGTACAACACTTTGGAATACATAGGCTGGTTCAACGTTAAATAATGCTGCTAGAATTGCTGCGATTCCAGTAGTAAATACGTTAAAACCTTTAGTAAGATCAAATAAAGCCTTATAGATTACTAATTGGAATGGATGATAAGTAACAATTACTAAACAAGTATAAATAAGTACAACAAGTGCTGCTGGTTTTAATACTTCTTTAGCCCCTTTAATAAATCCTTGCATAAAATCATCAAATTTCACTTTGTAAATAAATGCAATTAAACTTGCTGCTACAACAAGAATTAATGAAAGTTCTGTTACAGTCCAATTTCCAAATGCAGAAACATTACCAAGTAATTTACCAAATATTTCAAATCCAAATAGTTTAAAACCAGTAA
>CAZWXX010000147.1:0-2852 GCA_964637865.1 uncultured Muribaculaceae bacterium
CCAATTACCATAATAATTGCACTTACTGTAATAAATATACCCATCTTATGTTTAGAAAGCCAATTTTCTTTTTTCTCTTCCATATCTTATTCCCTCTACCATCTAAATTCATAATACCAAAAATATAGTACAAAAACAAGCAATAGCAAAAAATGCCCAAAATTAGACATCGAAAAAAGATAAAAGTTTACACAACAACAAAAGAAAACTTGCCAAAAGCAAGCCTACTCAAATGATACTTTTGGTGCATTTCTATCTTGTTCATTAATTTCAAAGAATGCACTCTTTTGAAAGTGACAAATATTTGCAACAATATTAGATGGCACCATTTCTACTTTATTATTATATTTTAACACAGTATCATTATAAAACTGTCTCATAGTACTAATTTTATCTTCAGTATCTCTCAAATCACCTTGTAATCCTAAAAAGTTTTCATTAGCCTTTAATTCAGGATAAGCCTCTGTAAGCATCATAAGCCTAGATAAAGCTTGTGTTAACTCCCCACTAGCTTTCATTTCATCCTCAGGTGTTTTAGCAGAAACAAAAGTATTACGTGCTTTTACTACATCTTCAAGTGTTCCCTTTTCATGTTTTGCATATCCTTTAATAGTCTCCACTAAATTAGGAATTAAATCAGCCCTTCTTTTTAATTGAACATCAATTTGTGACCATTGATCTTTTACCCGATTTCTTAAAACAACTAATGAATTATATGTAGTAAAAAACCAAAGTACAATAAGTACAACAATAACAATAATTACAATTAACCATATTGGCATACTATCTCCTCCTTACTCTAAGTATACGCTAAACTATTCATTTTGAAAAGAAAAAGAAAAAAATTCTCTCTATCTTTACAGTTTATGACAACACTTCATGTATAAATAAAAAAAATAGAGCCAAACTACTATCAGGAGGATAAAATATGGATATAAATATAAGAGAACACATTATTAATAATTTCAAAGGAGATAACTATGATCAATTACGTAGTGCTATTGAAGAGTCTATCTCTGAAGGGGACGAAGTAACACTCCCTGGTATGGGTGTTTTCCTAGAATTAATATGGGAAGGTGCAGATCAAGAGATGAAAAACAAAATGTTAGACATTATCAAAAAAACAGTAGAAGAAAAAACAAAAAATAATCAAGAAAACGAAAAAGAAAAGGATACATAAAGTATCACTTTTTTATTTTATATTTTTATCATACTCAATATCCGAAATCTCATAACGTCTATTTTCAGAAATAAGTTTCATAATTTTATTCACTCCATATCCAACAAAAGCCAAAATAAAGAAATAATAAACGCCAAATCTAGAAAAAGTTGGTGCAGATTCTGTAAATAAATCAATAAGAGAAGCGCCAACTCCCATCGATGTTACAATTGTTAAACTATTAACAGACTTTTCAGTTACTTGAGACTCTAAACTATGAAATAAGTTCTCTGCAGAATTTAAATAACTCTTAGTCATAGACCAAATATGTTGCATATAAGAAACGGTATTCACAAGTGTCTCATATCGATATCCAATTAAGTCTAATGAATCTGTTAAGTCATTATCACTCTTAGCAATTTTCTCACGAGTTTTAATATAAGTATTCATCTGATTAATTCTAGAATCAATTAAATTCACTGTTTTCTTATATCCATCAATTTTACTACTAAAAGAAACAATATCACGTCCACGTATTTTAACATTTTCTTTTACTTCATCAATCTTTTCCCAAATAATACGATGTAAATTCAAATATCTATGTAACTGCGCTTTAAACTCTCGAATAAAGATTTGTTCTTCTATATATCGTTCTACTTGATGCAGATCACTACTTTTATGATTAATAAAATAATATTTATTTCCTCTTACTACATCATAATTCTTATTAGAAAACTCAAAATATTTTTCTTTTTCAGTACGACTAAGTAAAGCTTGTATATTCTCTTTCGTAGCACGATTTAACACAATGAAGTAAGGATAGACAGTTTCAATATTAGCAAGTTCTTTAGGAACAGGCGCTCCAAGTGAAAATAAATAACTAATAGCAGGAGATAACGAATTCTCATAGTAATTAGCTAACTCATCAATATCTTTAAATAGGGAAAACTCATTTACATCATCATTACTTAAAACGATAAGTCCATCTTCAAAAATCTTAATATAAATACCATTTCTTGTAGTAATCATTACATACTCAAGTCCATCAATACCATATTCAACTTCTTTCATATTAAGTTCATTATGTAATTTTAATAATTTTTTCTTATCTAAATGTAATTCTGATGTTCCTTCTCTTACAAAGTCATAAATTTCACTTAATTGTAAGGTAGTTCTTTGAAACCACCCACCAACATATATTTTTTCAATATTCATAAACTCCTCCTATAAACGAATCACTTTTTCAAAAAAGCCTGCTTCTTCTAAGATAAATCCAAACTTTTTATAGCATTTATGGGCAGGAACTCGAACATTATTAGACCAAAGTTTCATAGATTTACATCCTTGATCAAGGCATACTTTCTCTACAATTTCTAGCATTTTAGTAGCCAAATTATGACGTCGATACTCAGGTTTTACACAAACATGATTCAAAATAGAAAAAGTATTCATATCAGAAAAAATAGTTCTAACAATACTAATTCTAGTATGAGCAACAATTTTACCATTTGTAACTCCAATTAGATAAATTGTATTAGGATCTTTCATATTTTGTAAGAAAACTTCTCTTGCATATTCTATTGTGGTATTTTCAGAAAAGCATTCATTGCATAAAGCAATAAGCCCTTCTAAATCCTCCATTTTTGCTTCTCTAAATGTTACTTCCATAACTACACTCCTTATTATTCTTATT
>CAZWXX010000148.1:0-2842 GCA_964637865.1 uncultured Muribaculaceae bacterium
ATAGAAAAGATAAGAATATTTAGGGTCATAAAGTAATCACCTTTATGATGAAAAAAAGGTATAGAAAGAGTGGATGGATATGAAAAAAAGAATGAGACAAATAAAGAAATATTGGGATAATTCTACGGATAAAAAACAAGTAGGAATTGTTTTATCTGTTGTTATTATTCTTACTTTAGTTGTACTCATTCCACTTTCTCTTGCTGCTTTAGAACCTACTAAAAGTGTAATTATTACATCTAGAAATACTAGTTATGCAAATAAAGAGGCAGGGTCATGGCAAATTAAAAAGAGTGGGAAATGGAGTGAACCAGGATATGCTGAGATTAGTTTTGATGTCAGTACTGTTAGAAAGACGAAGTATAAGTATACTGATATTATTCTAGTACTTGATACTTCTGGATCTATGGAAGGAGAAAAGATTACAAGATTAAAGGAAGATACAAATGAACTTTTAGACACTCTTTTAGAAAATAAAGAGAATAAAGCGGCAGTGATTCAGTTTGATACGAATTCTAGTATCATAACAGGACTCACAAGTGATAAAGAGACCTTAACGAATGCTGTTAATAGTCTTACACCAAATGATACGACTAATTATTATAAAGCCTTTTTAAATGTAGAAGAGATATTAAAAGAATATAGGCAAGAAAAGGATCGAAAGTGTATTGTCTTATTCTTAACAGATGGATACCCAAATGAAGGAATGCCTAATGAAAAAGCACAATATAAAATCTTAAAATCATTATATCCATTTATTACCATTAATGGTATTCAGTATGAAATGGGAGAAGAGATTAAAGATGAAATTAAGAGTGTGAGTGACTTTCAATATGTAGCAGATAGAGATAATCTAGAAAATGCCTTAGTGAAGGCATCGATCGCTCCTGTGATTTATGATCACTTTGAGATTACTGATTTTGTAGAAAGTGAGTATTTTATAGTAGAAAAAGAAGAAGATATCGAGGTCAGTGATGGGAAAGTTACCCTGGATAAAGAAAAGCAAACGATAAATTGGAAGATAGATCAGTTCAAGTCAGGACAAGAAGCGAAAATGACAATTAGAGCCAAACTAAAAGATGAGTATTTTAGTCAAGGTGGAATTTATCCGACGAATAAGAAAGAAATTATAAAAAGTAAAATAGATGACCAAGAAGAGGACATCGATACTACCAAAACACCAGTTCTTGCTGATAATTATAAAGTCATCTATGATGGAAATGCTCCAGAAGACTGTAGAGTAAGTGGAGTACCAAGAGAGGAAAATAAGAGTGTCTTTGAACTAGTAAACATTAGTGAAGAAGTTCCAGTATGTGAAGGATATCAATTTAAAGGATGGGTAATTGCTAGTAAAAATATTAAGAGAATGGATAATGAGAGATTCTATATGCCTGAAGATGATGTAGTGCTAAAAGCGACTTGGGGAAAAGTTAGCATTAAGAAATCGATGACAGGAAAAGTATATACCGTCCAGACATTTTATAAGATGATGCAAAATGATGCAGTACCAGATGATATCAAAAGTGAATTTGTATCATCCACTTCAGGAATTGACTTTGAAAACGCTCCATCTAATACAAATGGAAAAGGAGTTTATATTCATGCTCCAACCAAGAATGAGGAGTTTCCTGTTTTATATTATCGAGGGGCAGTCTCTAATAATAATGTCAAATTTGGAGGATTCTGTTGGAAGATTGTAAGAACTACTGAAACTGGTGGAGTGAAAATGATCTATAATGGAACACCAGATGATGCAGGAGGGTGTACGAATAAGACAGGGGATGCCACACAAATAGGAACAAGTAAATTTAATTCTAATTATACTTCTCCTGCCGATATAGGATATATGTATGGAACACGTTATACTTATCGTGACCAACTTATTCCAAGATGGTATGTACATATTGGAAGAAGTATTAGTCAAAATAGTATATTATCTTCTACTTATATATCTTCTTCTACTAGCTATTATTATGGAGATCGTATTAGATGGGATGAAGGGACAGGAAAATACATCCTTGAAAATAGTGATGGAAGTGAAGTTATTGCCACAGAGTGGTCAGAGATTAAGAACAATGTCAAAGGAAAATATACCTGTTTAGGTAATGGAACTTCTTGTAGTAGTGTTTCTTATATAGCAGATGCTAATAGTTCTTATCTTTATACCTTAACACTTAAGAATAATGAAACTTTAGAAAATGTAGATAAAGCATGGAACTATGGAAAAGAAGTGGTTTATGAGAATGGAGTTTATACGATTCAAAGTCCAAGTACTATAAAGAGCAGTGAATGGTATTCTAATTATCGTTCAGTAAAGGGAAGTTATATGTGTCCAGATGGAGGCGTGAGTTGTAGTAATATTCAGTATGTTAATGATTCTAGTACTTCTTATGCTTCTAATGTAGAAATGAGTAATGGAGAGACATATGAAAGCCTATTACAAGAAGGAAAGAATAAGAAATGGATCTATGGAAATGATGTAGAGTGGGATGGAAGTAAGTATATCTTAAAAGATACCTATGAGAGTAGTCCTTTAGACTGGGATAGTGAGTATAAAACAATAGCCACAAAATATCATTATAGTTGTTTTAGTACTGAAAATAGTTGTATACAGGTAGGGTATATTCATTACTTTAGTAGTAGTTTGTATATTTATCACTTAAGTTTAAGTGGTGGAAAGAATATAGAGGATGCGAAGAATGAAATGTTTACCAATACGAATGACTCTACTATTAAACAAACGATAGATACATGGTATCAAGCGAATATGGTAGATTATACTGACAGGTTGGAAGACACTGTATGGTGTAATGATCGAAGTATCTATAATGGACCATTAAAG
>CAZWXX010000149.1:0-2806 GCA_964637865.1 uncultured Muribaculaceae bacterium
AGAGCTGCACGTTTTGAAAGAAAAGAAGAAAACTAAGAAAATCTTCTTTTTTGTTTATAATAATTTTTTTGCAAAGAAGAAAAAAAGATTGACAAACAAATGTACGCACTGTATATTAGAGATACAGGGGATGATAATATGTACAAAGCATATAAATTTAGATTGTATCCGGATAAAAAACAGAGATTATTGATTTCAAAAACTTTTGGGTGTACAAGGTTTATATATAATTACTTTTTAGATAAATGTAAGAAAAATGGTTATATAAAAGCATATGATATGTGTAGTGAATTAAAAAAATTACAAAAAGTATATCATTGGTTGAGTGAAGTAGATAGTTGTAGTCTAAGATGTGCCATATTCAATTTAGAAGATGCATATAAGAACTTCTTTGCAAAAAGAAGCAATTATCCAACTTTTAAAAATAAATACGCTCATCAGAGTTATAGAACTAGTTGTATTAGAAGTAGTTATAAAGGAAAAGAATATAGTAATATTGAACTAGATTTAAAAGATAAAAAAATTAAACTACCTAAACTTGGAAAAGTAGATATGAGAGGATATCGTAACTTAGAAGTAATGAATGGGAAGATTATCAATGCAACAGTTATGAAAGAGACAAATGGAAAGTATTATGTCAGTGTTATTGTAGATGAAATTGACGTTATCAAAAGTAAGGTAGAAGTAAAGAATATAGTAGGAATTGATCTTGGAGTAAAAGATTTAATGATTACATCAAATGGAGAAATCTATGATAATAAAAAGGTTCTTTCTAAATATGAGAAAAGACTTAAGAGATTACAGAGAAAGCTTGCTCGACAAGAGAAGAAAAGTAACAATTACCAAAAAACAAAACTAAAAATAGGAAGACTACATAGTAAAATCAAAAATAGTAGAAGACATTATATGAATGAAATCGCAAATAAAATAGTAGAAGAAAATGATATTATAGTAACAGAAAAACTAGATGTAAAAGCGATGAGTCATCATTCTCACTATGCTAAAAATATTTTAGATGCTAGTTTTGGTAGAATATGTGAAGTACTGAAATGGAAAAGTAAAATACACGGCAAGTACTATTATCAAGTAGATACCTATTATGCGAGTAGTAAAATATGCAGTCGATGTGGAGAGAAAACTAGTGTTACGAATGAGTTAAATATAAGAGAGTGGGAATGTGAAAAATGTGGAATGATACACAACCGTGATATCAATGCAAGTATCAATATAATGACAGAAGGATTAAGATTACATTATGGAGTATAAAGATAAGTAATATAATTATAAATTAATACAATCAAAAAAATACGGCAGCGACTGTCGGAATTGAAGCCTATGGAGACTAGTGATTACACTATCAATGAAATAGGAAACCTAGGAGGTAACGACTAGGGAGAATAAAACTTGTTTTATTCCTTTGTTCCAAATGAGGGATAGGAATATTTGCAAATACTCTTAGCATAGTTTATAATAGCTTTATGGAAAAGAAGGTGAAAAAATGAAATACTATTGCGTTGGTATTAAAGGAACAGGTATGTCAACCCTTGCTCAAATTCTCTATGACTTAGGGTCAGAAGTAAGTGGCTATGATGATGCCAAAGAAGAAAAATTTACACAAAAAGGATTAGATGAGAGGAAAATACCAATTTATTATGGACATGATCATAAATTAGAAGAAGGTACAATTGTGACACATTCTATGGCAATAAGCAAAGATCATGAGGAACTAAAAAGAGCCAAAGCTCAAGGCTTAGAAATAAGAAAATATAGTGAAATTGTAGGAACTGTAATAGATATGTTTGATACTATTTCAGTAGCAGGAACACATGGAAAAACAACTACTTCCTCTCTAGTAAGACACATATTAGAAAATACAGTAGGTTGTAATTATTTTATTGGAGCAGGAGATGGTCATGCTACAAAAGAAAATCAGTACTTTGTCATAGAATCAGATGAATTTAATAAACACTTTTTAGATTATCATCCAAAATATGCAATTATTACCAATATGGAAGAAGAACATATGGAGTGTTATAAAGATTTAGATGATATTATTGATTCTTTTTCACAATTTGCAAATCAAACGAAAGAATTTGTAATAGCATGTGGGGATAACGACAATGTAAGAAAATTAAAAACAGACACCAAAGTATATTATTATGGTCAAAAAGAAAATAATGACATTGTGGTAAAAAATATTCAACTAACAAATAAAGGAAGTAGTTTTGATATTTATGTAGAAAAAGAAAAATTGGGTCATTTTGAAGTTCCTTTATTTGGAACGCATATGGTACTAAATGCTACTGCTGCAATATTTATGTGCTATCGTTTAGGAATAGATATAAAGAAAATAGAACAGTTATTATCTAGTTTTAAAAATGCTCATCGGAGATTCGCAGAAGAGATCGTAGGAGATACGGTAATTATTGATGATTATGCACATCATCCAACAGAAATTAAAGTAACGTTAGAAGCAGTAAAGCAAAAATATCCTAATCGCAGAATTGTAGTGGTATTTAAACCAAATACGTATTCTAGAACAAAAGATTTTACAAAAGAATTTATTGAAGCATTAGATGTAGTAGATAAAGCTTATGTAACAGAAATCGAATGTAATAGAGAAAGACAAGAAGATTATCCGGGAATCAATTCATCTGTTTTAGTAGAGGGTGTAAAAAATGGAAATTTAATTAAAAATGATGAAGATATTTCAAAATTAAAAGAAGAAAAAGGCAATGTAGTCTGTTTTATGAGTTGTGCCTATGTTGATCATCTAATAGATAATTTTAAGAAAAGTATTAAATAA
>CAZWXX010000150.1:0-2800 GCA_964637865.1 uncultured Muribaculaceae bacterium
AGATTGCTCGTATGAAAGGTTTAGGAGAGATGGATGCTGAAGAGTTAAATGAAACTACAATGGATATTGAAAAACGAGTTTTAAGACAGATTACAGTGGATGATGCGATGCTTGCAGATGAGACTTTCTCTAAACTTATGGGTGAAGAAGTAGAACCTCGTCGTAATTTTATTGAAGAAAATGCTGTATATGTTGAGAATTTGGATGTTTAGGAGGTAAGGTAGATGGATCGTTTAGAAAAAAATAATATTGTAAATGAGATTAGAAATTCCTTTTTGGAATATTCAATGAGTGTTATTGTTGCTCGTGCTTTACCAGATTTGCGTGATGGTTTGAAACCTGTTCACCGTCGTATCTTATATTCGATGTATGAGTCTGGTTATACACCTGATAAACCTCATAAGAAGAGTGCTAAAACTGTCGGAGAAGTTATGGGTAATTACCATCCACATGGGGACTCTAGTATTTATGAAGCGATGGTTCGTATGGCACAAGACTTCTCTTATCGTTATATGCTTGTAGATGGACACGGAAACTTTGGTAATATTGAAGGTTATGGTGCAGCGGCAATGCGTTATACAGAGTCACGTCTTTCTAAGATTTCGTTGGAACTTCTTAAAAATATTAATAAAAACACAGTTGACTTTATACCAAACTTTGATGAAACTACAAAAGAACCTACTGTTTTACCTTCTCGTTTTCCTAATATTTTAGTAAATGGTACGATGGGTATTGCGGTTGGTATGGCTACGAATATTCCTCCTCATAACTTAGGAGAGGTTATTGATGGTTGTATTGCTTATATTGATAATCCTGATATTGATGTAGATGGGTTAATGCAATATATTAAAGGGCCTGACTTTCCAACGGGTGCAACTATTCTTGGAAATAGTGGTATTAAGAAGGCATATGAGACGGGCCGTGGAAGTATTACCATTCGTAGTAAGGCTCGAATTGAAGAAGAAAAAGGAAAACATTACATCATTATTGATGAGGTTCCTTATGGTATTAATACGCTAGATTTAAAGAATAAAGTAGCAGATTTAGTTCATAATAAGGTTATTGACGGTATTGCTGATTATCATACGGATTTAAAAGATGGTATCAAGATTACGATTACGTTGAAAAAGGATGCAAATCCGCAAGTAGTACTTAATAATTTGTATAAACATACTGCTTTCCAAACCAATTTTGGTATTATTTTCCTTATGTTGGATCAGGGAGTGCCAAAGACGTTAGGATTAAAGGATATTATTTCTAAGTATGTTGATTATCAAAAAGAGATTATTATTCGTCGTACGAAGTTTGATTTGGCTAAGGATGAGGCTAGAGCACATATTTTAGAGGGATTAAAGATTGCTCTTGATCATATTGATGCAATTATCGCTTTAATTAAGGCTTCTAAGAGTGATGAAGAGGCTATGAATGGTCTTATGAGTAAGTATCAGTTGTCTGAAGCTCAATCTCAAGCGATTCTAGAGATGAAATTAAGACGTTTAACCGGATTAGAAAGAGATAAGATTGAGAATGAACTAGCTGCATTACTTGCCGAAATAGAGGAGTTAAAATCAATTTTAGCGAGTGAAGAGAAGGTTTTACAGATTATTAAAGATGAGATGACTGAGATTAAGAATAAATATGGAGATGAACGTCGTACAAGTATTGATATGACTGCAATCGAATACATCGAGGATGAGTCTTTAATTCCAGTTGAAGATATTATTGTTACACTAACAAATAAAGGATATGTTAAGAGATTAAAATCTGATACCTATAGAGCTCAAAATCGCGGTGGTGTTGGTGTTAAAGGAATGGCTACCAACGAGGAAGACTTTGTGAAGCATTTAATTAATATGAAAACACATGATTATATATTGTTCTTCTCAAATAAAGGTAGAGTATATCGATTAAAAGGATATGAAATTCCAGAGTTTAATAGACAATCTAAGGGATTACCAGTTATAAATCTATTATCCCTTGATAAAGATGAAAACATTAGTTCGATAGTAACGGTTTCTGGAGATGTGGAAAAAGAAGAAAATAACTATTTATTGTTTACAACTCGTAATGGTTTAGTTAAGAGAACTGCTATGGAAGAGTTTGATAATATTAGAAAAGGTGGAAAAATAGCAATTATTCTTAAAGATGATGATGAACTTATTAATGTATCTAAGACAAATGGAGAAAATGAAGTTGTGTTAGGTGCAAGTAATGGACGGATGGTTCGTTTTAATGAGAAAGAAGTTCGTGTTATGGGACGTAGTACTTCTGGTGTTAAAGGTATGGAATTAGATGGAAGTCATATTGTTGGTGCAGAAGTTGTTACTCCAGAACGTTTGATTTTGATCGTTACTGAAAAGGGATATGGTAAGCAAACAGAAATTAATGAATATCGTCTTACTCATCGTGGTAGTAAAGGTGTTAAGGCACTTAATGTTACAGAGAAAAATGGAAGTATGGCTGCATTAAATTGTGTAGATACTAATAGGGAGCAAGATATTATTATTGTTAGTGATAATGGTATTGTTATGAGGATGCCTTTAGAGCAGGTTTCAACATTGAAAAGGGCAACACAAGGAGTTCGATTAATTCATTTAAAAGATAATCAAAAGGTTGCAACAGTAACTATTGTGGATAAAGAAAAAAATGAAGAGGAAGTTGTTGATAATATCAGTAATAGTGAAAAAGTGGAAACAGAATAGTTTCTCTTTTTTGTTGGTAATTTTTATAAGTCTTGTGGAAATTATATATACATTTTAAATATTTGTTGATAAAAGTTATTTTAGAATTAAATTTTAAT
>CAZWXX010000151.1:0-2764 GCA_964637865.1 uncultured Muribaculaceae bacterium
GACTACCAGCAGTCATTACTAAATCTTTACTTCCTCTAAGAGTTAACTGCAACCACGCAAAAGAAAGTCCTATTGTCATAATGATAGCACTAATAATTACAAATAGACTCATTTTGTGTTTCTTTATAAACTCTTGCATATCATCTATCCCTTTCTCTTATTTTATTGACACAAAGCATCATCAGGATTCACACAACGATTTAACTCTTCTTCAATAGACCCCACCAAATCAACATTACTTTTTCTAGTAAAAGCCATAGTACTAATTAACAAAGTCATAATTAAAGTCGCCATAATTAAAATCCCATATAAAATAGTAGAAACAGCAAATCCCTTTTCATTCATATTCTCATCATCCTCACTATAAAGTCTAACACATTTAACCTAAAATTACCACAAACTTATCACCATATTTTTTCTGTTTTAAAACACTCCAAGGAAGAACAGATGGAATCCTATCCATATGATCTACTTCGCAAATAATCTTTCCATCCTTCTTTAATAACTGATACTGATCAATAAGGAAAAGACAATGACTCACATAATCAGTTTGATAAGGAGGATCTAAAAAAATAAGATCAAAAACAAGTCCCTGTTCCTTCAAAAAAGAAAGTGCTTTCTTATAATCCAAATTAGTAAGAAAGACTTTATCTTCTATTTGAAACTTTTCGATATTTTTTTGAATCGTTCTAAAAGCTTCCCTACTATTATCATTACACCAAGCTTTTCTTGCCCCTTGTGAAATGGCTTCTATCGCTAAGTTACCACTTCCTGAAAACAAATCAAGAATAGAACTATCTACTATATTCATTTGAATCATTGCAAATAATGATTCTTTCACTCGATCCATAGTAGGTCTAGTTCCCGCCATTTTAAATCCTTCTATTTCACGTCCCCTAAACTTTCCACTAATCACTTTCATGGCAAACTCCATCTCCAAACAAATGATTCTTTACATACTGGTTCATCTCTAATATAAGAAAATTCACTTGATTTTCTAATTTTTTATATTCTATAATTCTAGGATCTTGATTCATACAAAAATCTTTTTTCTTTATTTGTTCATAAAGCCTCTTATCATTTAAAATCTCTTCTTGTATTTTTTTTAAGTTTTGAATAGAAATATCCTGATCTAACTCTTTTTTTAATAAATCAATCTTTTCCATAAACTCTATCATCTTATCACATCCATAAAATCTACTATAGTTAGTATAGCACAAGAAATAGCAAAAGAAAACGAGAAAAATTCTCGTCTAAATAGATAGCTGATATGGTTTTGTGCTACTGCCATCGCCAGATATTACCAATGTATTTGGCTTTAAGTATACACTTGGATGAGTATAACGGTTAGGGTTATTAGAACTTGCTTTCGAAGAAAATACAGTTCCTGGTATATTATAATTAAAAACAGAATATCCATTCGAACTATATGGCATAAGCATCCATTCAAGGTACCCAAAATAAAGCCAACCACTTGTCTCAGCAGCATATCCATAATCACTGGGATACATCAGTCCTACCTCTCCAATCCAACTAATTGGTCTATCAGTATAAACAGTTGTTCCACGTTCAGCTTTATAAAAATTATCTGCTGTTTGAACAGAATTTGTTCCGCCTAAATACCATTTAGTTTTACCTATCATATTTTTAGCATGTTCTGTTAATCCATAGCCACTAAAATCACATGATGTTGTAGCTCCATTTTTACCAGATGGACAAATACCACTCGTTCTATTATAATATGGACCACTATTTAACATCTTTTGTAAAGTAGATTTACTCCAATCATTCACACCATCAAAGTCAGTATTGTCCCAAACATATCTACCAGGAATAGAACTATTTCTAATTATCTTTACTCTTTGTTGTTTGACTCCACTTTCATTTTCTACTGTAAAAACACCAATAATTCGCCATGTTTCATTATTAAACGTTACATAGTTATAAGGTATTGTCCCTATATATCTATAGTCTGTTAATTGAGCACTAGTCCAACCACTTTGCTGTTCTCCTGCCTCATGCACAACAGTAAAGGGCTGTTGCTTTTCTGCATCCGTTGTCCCATCTGCATTACTAGCACTATTTGCCACTGATATTATATGATCTTTAAAATTTTTACTACTCGTTACATTAGAAATAGTAACTAGTGTAACGCTCGTCATTAATACAGTTTCTATGTTTTCATTACCGCTCCCATCCCTCAAAGTGGAAGAAGGAATAATAATAGATACTACTCCAGAAGAAGAAAATCCTGATAAAGTGAGTGTATACTGCACTCCATCTGTAATTTTTTCTACATCACTTAATACTTTAGTCGCAGGAACTATAGCTGTAGTTCCTACTTTTACAATAATATCTTCTACACTCAAATCTGATATTACATTTTCACTTGTATCTGTTCCTTTAAATGTAATACTTAAGGAATCATTTGAATCTATTTCACCACTAGAGGGAGAAATATTTACTAAGCTCCATAACGGTTTTGTAGTATCAAGGGCTTTTGCATAGTAAGTACTATCTTCTAAAAGAGAAATACTTTGTCCTACTTCTATTCCACTAGTAGCATTACGATCATCTGACCAAAATCCTGTATTATAGCCTGTAAGAGAGACAATAGATGGTAATGTAATATTACAACTTCCATCTTTTTCTGTAATGATACAACTAGCACTTTCCTCTCCAATACTAGAAACACCACCTTGTTTTATAAATGTTGCTGTTACTGTTTTTGTAACAGTTATCGTAATTGTCTCTTCATGTCCGG
>CAZWXX010000152.1:0-2744 GCA_964637865.1 uncultured Muribaculaceae bacterium
TATATTTCATTACAACCTACTTCTCATTCTTTACCTCAATTATACATCAAAAAAGCTAGATTTTATTTTTTTCTATCTTCTTAAGTTAATGACATTGGCTTCTTTTCCATATTTTTCTATTGTACTACAATGAGTTAAATTTGCAATTGGAATATTACCATCTTTTTGGAGGTAGTATGCATATAATTCAGCAGGAGAATTCTTTGTTACACCTTCTTTTATTAAAATTTCAGGATAATATTTTTTACAAAAATCCCTAAATGCATAATCATGTTGCAGATAAAAATTCATTTCTCCAAAATACTTTATTTTTCCTTCTTCTAATTCTAGGTGACTATCATTAGGGATTATTGCCATTTTATAATTGTCGATTGAGTCTTGATTCATATTTTTTCTTCTCCTTTATTATATTGTTATAGTGATATCTTATCATAATTTGTTTAGGATTACCAATTGTATTACTTATTTCTTGTCTTTTTCATTTATTTAGTATAAAATTAGTAATAGTTTTAGGAGGTGCTAGTATGATTCAAGTACAAAATGTAACACTACGATTTGGAAAGAGAACGTTATTTGAAGATGTGAATATTAAATTTACAAGTGGAAATTGTTATGGACTAATTGGTGCAAATGGTAGTGGAAAGTCAACATTTTTAAAAGTATTAACAGGGGAAGTAGATACGACAAGTGGAGAGGTTATTGTTACTAAGGGGGAGAGAATCTCAGTTTTAAAACAGGACCACTATGCTTATGATGAGATGAGAGTCTTGGATGTTGTTATTATGGGAAATACTCGTCTTTATGACATTATGAAAGAAAAGGAAAAAATGTATAGCCAAACAGAGTTTAGTGACGAAGATGGAATGCGTCTTGCAGAGTTAGAGGCAGACTTTATGGAGTTAGATGGATGGAATGCCGAAAGTGATGCTGCAACCCTTTTAAATAATTTAGGAGTAAATGACGCTCACCACGATGCGGTAATGAAAGATATTCCAGTAAAGGAACGTGTTAAAGTCCTACTTGCGCAAGCATTATTTGGTAACCCTGATATCCTACTTTTAGATGAGCCTACAAACAGTTTGGATTTAGAAGCAATTGAATGGTTAGAAGAGTTTTTAATTAACTTCAATAATACTGTTATCATTGTCTCACATGATCGACACTTCTTAAATAAAGTTTGTACCCATATCGCTGATATTGATTATGGCAAAATTAAACTTTATATTGGAAACTATGATTTCTGGTATCAATCAAGTGAACTTTTACAAAGACAAATGAGAGAATCCAATAAGAAGAAAGAAGAAAAAATCAAAGAATTACAATCCTTCATTGCAAGATTTAGTGCCAATGCTTCTAAAAGTAAACAGGCAACTTCTCGTAAGAAAATGTTAGATAAAATCCAGTTAGATGAAATTATTCCTTCCTCTAGAAAGTATCCTTATATTGACTTTAAAATAGAACGTCCTGCTGGAAAAGAAATATTAAAAGTTGAAAACTTAGTAAAAGGAGTAGATGGTAAAAAGATTTTAAATAAAGTCTCTTTTACCGTATTAAAAGGGGATAAGATTGCTTTCATCGCTCACGATGATATGGTAAAAACGACACTGTTTAATATTTTAGCAGGAGAGACAAAATATGATAAAGGACTTGTTGAGTGGGGGAAAACCATTGAAAAGGGATACTTACCACAAGATAATAATGACTATTTTGATACAGATAAAAATATTATGGAGTGGATTGGAACTTACTACGATATTAAAGACGAGACGGTTCTTAGAGGTTTCTTAGGAAGAATGTTATTCTCTGGAGAAGATGTATTTAAGAAAGTAAATGTCTTATCAGGGGGAGAGAAGAGTCGTTGTATGTTATCAAAGATGATGTTAGAAGGACCAAACTTCCTAATATTAGATGAACCAACGAACCACTTAGATCTTGAAAGTATCACTTCTCTTAATAAAGGACTAGTAAGCTTTCAAGGAGAAATTCTTTTCACATCACGTGACTATGAATTAAATAGTACAGTTGCTAACCGTATTATTGAAATAAAGGAAGACGGAACAATTATTGACCGACGTCTTTCTTATGAAGAATATATAAAGAATAATAAGTAGGAGAAAAAATGAAAAAAGTAAGAAATGCAGTTCGTTGTTTTTTAATAAAAGATGATAAAGTGGTTTGTATTAAATATAAAACAGGTGAGGTAGGTTATATTGATATTCCTGGTGGCAAAATAGAAAAAGGCGAAACGCCAGAAGAGGCATCTATTCGAGAAGTTTATGAGGAAACAGGAATGAAGGTAGATAATTTAGTAAGTGCAGGAGAGGCTATCATAGAATATCCAGATAGGATTTATAATTTTAAAGTATATCTAGCAACGAAATTTTCTGGTATGCCCAAAGAACAAGAAGAAAATAAAGCATTTTTCATCTCTATAAAAGATTTAGCACTAGAAGAAAAAAGGCTTGGTATTACTTACTTACTTACTTCAGAGAATTTGAAAAAGGATTTTGATGTCAAAAACATAAAAGTAAAATTTTACTGTGATAGGAATCATAAAATTCTAAAAATAGAAAAATAAAATTGATATATATATAAAGAATTCTGAAATTCTATTGAATTCTTTTTTATGTGAAATTGTAATAAAAAGTTTGCATTTAAAACAAACGTTTGATAATATAATTATGGATATATTTGATATATCAGATGCTTTCCCTTTCTTTCTATCAAAAGGTAAAAGAAAGGTG
>CAZWXX010000153.1:0-2714 GCA_964637865.1 uncultured Muribaculaceae bacterium
TATGTATTGTATAAAAATGATAGATAATTGCATATAATATAATTAGATAGCATTATGAAGATGACTATATCGAAGGATATATAAGTCTATCCATGAGAGTTAGAGACTCTCTTTTTTTTGTTATAATATTTGGGTGAGAGATAAATTTAGGAATGATCAGTTTATACTATTATTGTGAAATAAATATATAAGTTCCAAAAACTCATTCGATTATTTTGGCTTTTAGATTTTTTTCTTGGAAACTGCTTCTTTTTATGATATTATAATACTAGAATAATAAGAGGGTGATGTGGATGTATCCACTTGGAAAACAATTTGAAATTGATTATGCCAATATATTTTCGGATAGTAAAGCTGTTTTTCGTGGACAAAACTGGCGTATCAGCGTACTTTCTGAACGATTGGTGAGACTTGAGTACGATCCCACTGGTAAATTTGTGGATATTCCAAGTCAGTTGGTTCGAAAAAGAAATTTTGGACTTCCTGAATTTAAAGTACAACAAGATGCTTCTTATATTGAAATTACAACTCGTTACTTTAGACTTTCTTATGTTAAAGGACAAGTATTTCAAGGAAATAGCATTGATCCAATGAAAAATTTAAAGATTACTTTAATTAGTAGTGATAAGGATCGTGAGAGAAATTGGTACTATGGGCATCCAGAAGTTCGTAATGCAAATGGTAATATGATTTCTGTTGATATTCCTAGTAGTAATGTTTATCATCGCGGACTTTATTCTTTTGAGGGATTTGCTAGTATTAATGATAGTAATAATAAGTTAATTGCTGAAGATGGAACTTTACTTGATCGTGTTCCAGGAAGTTTAGATATTTATGTTTTTATGTATGATAAAGATTTTTCTCAAGCTTTAATTGATTACTTTAAATTAACAGGTTTTCCAGATTTACCACCACGTTATGCTTTTGGAAATTGGTGGAGTAGGAATGTGGAATATAATGATGAAAAGTTAGATGCTCTTTTTAAAAAATTCGAAAAGAAAAAAATACCAATTTCTATTTTACTTTTGGATAATGATTGGCATTATCGAAATGTTGGAGAGCATGTAGGTCTTAAGAGTGGGTTTACTTTTAATAAGAATTTATTTCCAGATCCTGTTAGTACTATTGAGAAAATTCATAAGAGAAATATTCGTGTTGGATTAAAACTTGATCCTACTGCAGGTATTTATCCACATGAAGCATTTTTTCCAACTGCTTCTAAGTATTTAGGAATTAGTGAGGCTAAAATTGTACTTTTTGATCCATTAAATCCAAAGCTTTTAGATATTTATTTTAAAGTTTTTTTACATCCTTTGGAAGCTCTTGGCGTTGATTTTTTCTGGAATGATTATAGTGGTAATAATAAACTTTTGAATTTATGGGCAATTAATCATTATCAGTATTTAGATTCTGGAAGGAGTGTTGCTAAGCGTCCTTTATATTTATCACGTAACTCTATTTATGCGCCACATAAGCAATCTATTTTATATGCGGGGAGTAGTGAGGTTAGTTGGGATGAATTAAAGAAAATTCCTTTTATGCTTTTAAATGCTGCTAATATTGGTGTTAGTTTTTGGAGTCATGATGTTGCGGGAAATCATGGAGGAATTGAGGATCCTGAGCTTTATATTCGTTATGTTCAACTTGGTGTGTTTTCACCTATTTTTCGGTTTCATGCAGCGCGTGGTCCATATTATAAACGTGAACCTTGGCTTTGGGATGTCAAGACGGAAACGATTGTCGCTAATTATTTAAGACTTAGACATCGACTTATTCCTTATTTATATACAGAGGCATATCAATATCATCAAGTAGGAACACCATTGATTCAACCACTTTACTATAATTACCCTTGGATCTATGATGATACTCTTTATCGTAATCAGTATTATTTTGGATCTCAACTTATGGCAGCGCCTATTCTTGATAAAAAAGATACAGTTATGAACCGTACTGTACATCGTTTCTTTATTCCGGATGGTATTTGGTATGATTTTACGACTGGTAAGAAGTTTCCTGGTGCTAAGAAATATGTTTCTTTCTTTCGAGATGAGGATTATCCGATTTTTGCTCATGCTGGTTCTATTATTCCGCTTTCTAATAGAAGTGATCGAAATAATACTGGACTTGCTACTGATATGGAGATTCATATTTTTCCGGGGGTGTCTAATACTTATACTTTATATGACGATGATGGAATTACGTCTTTATATAAAGAGGGATATTTCTTAAAAACGTCAATTGACTATAATTATTTACGAAATAACTATACTGTGATTATTCGGTCAATCGAGGGAAAAAGTGGGATTGTACCAGAGACTCGGAATTATAAACTCGTATTTCGGAATACCAGAGAAGCGGATGATGTTTCGGCATTTCATAATGCCACTCCTTTAAATATCCGTAAAGGAATTGATGGAAATGACTTTGTTGTGGAAGTTCTTAATGCACCAACAATTGGTCAAGTGACTGTTAACTGCAAGGGACGTGATATCGAGATTGATGCAGTACGTGTAATTAATGACGATATCAATAGTATCTTGATGGATTTGCAGATTAATACCTATTTAAAAGAAGAAATTGCTAGTATTATCTTTGGTGAGGAGCCTATTAAAAAGAAACGTATTGAGATTCGTAAGCTTAAGAAAAAGGGTTTATCTAAAGAGTATATGTCTTTGTTCTTAAAGCTTTTAGAGTATATTGCAGAGGTTTAA
>CAZWXX010000154.1:0-2711 GCA_964637865.1 uncultured Muribaculaceae bacterium
CCGGACATGAAGAGACAATTACGATAACTGTTACAAAAACAGTAACAGCAACATTCGTAAAACAAGATGGAGTTTCTAGTATTGGAGAGGAAAGTGCTAGTTGTACTATCACAGAAAAAGATGAAAGTTGCAATATCATATTACCATCTATTACCTCTCTTACAGGCTATAATACAGGATTTTGGTCAGATGATAGTAGTGCCACTAGTGGACTAGAAGTAGGACAAAGTATTTCTCTTTTAGAAAATAGTACTTACTATGCAAAAGCTCTTGATACTACAAAACCAGTATGGAGTTTGGTAAATGTTTCTCCATCTAGTGGTGAAATAGAGCCAAATGATTTATTAAGCATTACATTTAAAGGAACAGATACCTCTGGTTTTGTAACCTCTACACTTGTAGCAAGTAGTATTACAGTAAAGGTAGGAGATACTACAGTAAATCCAACTACTAAGACATTAAGTGAAGCTATTGATACTACTGATGGAAAACAATATACTTTAACACTTTCAGGACTTTCTTCTTCCGGAATTGTCTCTATTATAATATCTGCATCTACTTTACAAGATGGAAGCGGTAATGAAAATGATGAGACTACATTTACCACAGGTGTTTCAATTACAGGAAATCCTTTATATGAGCTTATTGCTAAAAAAGCAGTACTAGATAATATTAAAAGTGAGTTTGTTTCAAGTGAGGCAGGAATAAATTTTAAAGCTATCTCATCAGATACCAATGGAAAAGGAGTTTATACTCTAAACACTACCAAAGATGATAAGTATCCAGTTCATTACTATAGAGGAGCAGTGACTGATAATAATGTAAAGTTTGCGGGACTTTGTTGGAAGATAGTTAGGACGACTGAGACAGGTGGAGTAAAACTGATTTATAATGGAAGTCCTGATAGTGAAGGAAAATGTACTAATACAACAGGAGGTGTAACACAAATAGGAGCAAGTGCATTTAATGAGACTGATAATTCTTCTGAATACGTTGGATATATGATAAATAATACCACTGATTCAACGATTAAAGGGATAATAGATACATGGTATCAGACAAATATGCAAGATTTTACAGGAAAGTTAGAAGACACCGTCTGGTGTAATGATCGAAGTTATAGAGTGGATGGAAGCACAGGTTATACTTATTTTGGAGCATATGATAGAGTATACGATAGCACACAAACAGCATATGGTCATCCAAGTTTGAAATGTATAAATGATACAGATCAGTTTACAGTGAATACCAAAAATGGAAATGGTTTGTTAACTTATCCAGTAGCAATGCTAACTGCAGATGAAATTATGTTGGCAGGCGGATTAACCGATACTGTCAATTCTAGTTATTATTTATATACGAATCAGTATTGGTGGGTTTTATCGCCGTCTTTCTTCAACGATTACCGCCATTGTGGCTTCAGCATCTACGGTAGTGGTTTCCTGTACTACAACCGTAGTGTCGCCAGCGCAAGCGGCATTCGTCCTAGCGTATCTTTAGCTCCAGAAACTAAAATTACAAGTGGAGATGGCAGTCAAACTAGTCCCTTTATTATCCATTGATAGTTTTCTTGTTTTTTTCTCTATCCTATAATATAATAAGGAAAAATTTATAGGGGGGAAAATATGATAACTTTAAATAAAGATTACAGCGAAATTAAAAGTCAAATGTCATATATAAAAGAGTATCTAGATACTTGTGATATTCCATCAAGAATCTATGAGTATATGGAACTATATGATATTTTAAAAGAAGCAAGTACGAAAAAAAGAAAACTATCACACACCAAAGACTTTTCTTTGGAACAATATGAAATTTATAATACAGAAAATAAAAAACATCATGAAAGATTAAAAAAGAACTTAAAAGAACAGACCCCCTTTTTATCCTCTTTTTTAAAAGAAGCTTATCACTCTGTGAGTAGTCTCCTAGAAGAACTAAATGATACTTGTTTTGATCTAATTTATCAAAATAATCATACACCTAGAAAAATAGAAGCAGATCAATGGTTATTTGAGTTTTTTAAAGAAGGAAATGAAGAATTAAAAGAAGTGTTTATAGATATGAATAGACATAAAAGAATTTATTATAACAATATAGATAAAGATGCTCACACAATTTATAACCCTCTACAAAAAATTCCTAATATCTTCCTTCCGATGAAAGAGCTAGATATAGAAGGATTAATAGCCTTAGTTCATGAACTAGGACATGTAGTAGACGAACAAGAATTATGTAACAGGTCTACCAATTATAATTATATATATTCTTCTTTCTATCAAGAAGTGGTATCTTATCACTATGAACAAAAATTTCTAGAATTTCTAATTGAAAATGATATCTATCCCAAAGAAGCGAAAATCGAAGTGTTAAATAGTTTAGATTTCTTATGCGAAAATTTAAAGAAAAATATGAAAGTGATAAAGAAAAAGAAATATAATAGAGAGGAGTTATTTAATAATCTTCAGTATAGTTTTGGTCCACTAATAGCACCACTACTTGACTCAAACATAGCAAAAGATGAGTTTTTCTCCTTTCAGTATGACTATTTTGATTACAGAAAATGGGATGAAGCAGGAGTTCCACTAGAAAAATCCATACACACTTATGTAAAGAAAACAAGAAATATAATAAATAGGGGGATAAAAGAATGATACCACTAAACCAAAATTATGATCAGATAAAAAAACAAATTGACTATATAAAAAATC
>CAZWXX010000155.1:0-2615 GCA_964637865.1 uncultured Muribaculaceae bacterium
TGTTATTTATAGAGTTGCTCCTAATACTTTTCGATTAAAATAATTTTAGAATTTTGTAGGAAAGTTGCTTAGTAGTAATGGATTTTATTACATATACTATGGTATAGAGGGGATTTTGGAAAATTGACTTTTGATTTTAGATATGGTAAAATTAATTTGTTTTTAAGGAGTGTTAAAAATGAAGAAATCGATTGTAGTTAGTGGTGTACTTTCTATTATTGCGATTGTAATGATAGTTATTGCTATGACACTACAAGTTAATAAAGATTATGGGAAAATTGATGCTAGTAAGATTGTTTCTCTTAATCAAGTAGATATTAAAAGTATGGCTTCTTCTAATCGGGTTATTGAAGCACCTAAAGAAGAAGTAGTGGTAGAAGAAAAAGTAGAGGAAGTTCCTATGGAGGTTGCCTCTCAAGCAGTGGAGCCAGAGCCTTTGCCACCTCCTCGTCAAGAGGTTTATGAGAATATGACTATAGAAGAGTTAAGTGCAAAGTTAGATCGTAATTTGAACTCTGTATTATCTGGATATGGTAATATGATTGCTAGTTATTCTCTGCAATTGGGTGTAGATCCTTATGTTGCTGTTGCTATTATATTGCATGAGACTGGTTGTAGTTGGCAATGTAGTAGTTTAGTTATTAATTGTCATAATGTTGGTGGACAAAAAGGTACTCCTTCTTGTAGTGGAGGATATAAAGGGTATCCAACGTTAGATGCTGGGATTATTGGTTTTATAGATAATTTGTATCATAATTATTATGAAAAAGGTTTTAATACAGTGGAAGCTATTGGACCTAGATATGCACAGAGTCCTACTTGGGTATCTAAGATTAATTCTTATATTGAAAAAATTAGAGCTAGTTAGAGCTCTTTTTCTATGTCTAATTTTGTCTCGTCTTAGTTTTTTGCTTGTGCAATATTTTCCTGTTTGCTATACTTGAAATATAGAATATAGGAGAGCAAGAGATGGTAGAGAAAAAAGAAAATTGGTTAAAGAAACATAAGATGGGAGTATTTGTTGGAGTAAGTGCAGTACTTATGTTAGTAGGACTTTCTTATGCATGGTTACAGTTAACTCTTCGAGGTACTAAAGAACTAAGTATTTTAACATCAGGGAAACTAGAACTCGTATTAGATGATAGTATGACAGAGGGTATTTCTGTGACAAATTCTGTTCCAGTAACAGATGATATGGGACTAGAACAAAAAGCATATACTTTTACATTAGAAAATAAAGGAACTATAGATAGTGACTATATCATTTATTTAGATGACTTAGACCTTTTAGAAGGTCAAACTAGAATGAAAGACTCTTTTATTAAATATGAACTAGTAAAAAATGGAGAAAGAGTAAATTTAGATCTTTTAAGTACAACAGGAGAGCATCCTAATAGAATATTAGATAAAGATATTATTTCTGCGAAAGAAAAATATACATACTCACTAAAAATATGGATAGATTCTAATGCAACCAACGAAGTAATGAATACTACATTTAAAGGGCAGTTAAGAATTGAGGCAATGCAAGGAAAGACAAAAGATCTTTATAAAATAATATCTAAAAAGGCAGTATTAGACAATATAAAAAGTGAATTTGTAACAAGTGAAACAGGAATAAACTTTGGGGATATCTCATCAAACACCAATGGAAAAGGAGTTTATACTCTAAACACTACAAAAAGCGATAAGTATCCTGTGCATTACTATAGAGGGGCAGTTACCAATAATAATGTCAAATTTGGAGGATTCTGTTGGAAGATAGTTAGAACAACGGAAACAGGAGGAGTAAAACTAATCTATAATGGGGCTCCTGATGAGAGTGGACAATGTACCAATACCACAGGAGAATCTACACAGATCGGAAAAAGTGCATTTAATGAAACTTATAATACTTTAGAATATGTGGGATATATGGTAAATAATACGACTGATTCTACTATAAAAGGAGCAATTGATACTTGGTATCAAACGAATATGACAGATTATACTAGTAAGTTAGAAGATACTGTATGGTGTAATGATCGAAGCTCTAAAGTGAATGGTAGTGATACCTATTTTGGAGCATATGAAAGAGCGTTTAAAACGCCTCAACCAAGTCTTGCATGTACAAGAGATGAAGATAAATTTACAGTAGATACAAAGAATGGAAATGGACTATTAACATATCCAGTAGCATTACTTACAGCAGATGAAGTTATGCTGGCAGGAGGCAAATTTGGCGTTGGTAATTCTAGTTATTATTTATATACGAATCAATCCTGGTTGTCTTTGTCACCGTCTTCCTTCGGTAATGACATTACTTATGGCTTCTACGTCTCCTCTATTGGCGACCTAAGCAGCTGTATCGTCGATAGCCCACTCAGCGTCCGACCAGCGTTATCCCTTGCCCCTGGAACTAAAATTGCAAGTGGAGATGGAAGTCAAAATAGTCCATTTGTAGTTGAGTAAGTGAAAAAACTTATAAATTTAGCAAAGGTAAAAACTTAAAGAATTATTTTGTTATTTTACTATTATTTTGCATATTATATTGATGTAGGAGTGAGTCAGATGCTATCTCAAATTTGACAAAATCCTATATTTTTGGTATAATGTAGTACGTAATTGATGGCACA
>CAZWXX010000156.1:0-2577 GCA_964637865.1 uncultured Muribaculaceae bacterium
TCTTTTAACGCAAGAATTACGCTTACTATTAATAAGGACTCCTAAGACGAATTCATAAACTATTATTGATTATTTCCACCAACCATAATCTCTCTTTAAATAAATCATTTATTACTACTTCTTAATCAAAGTCGATAAAGCTATTTTAACACAACTTATCTATTTTGTCATTACTTTTTTAGTATTGTTTTTTGCCACGACAATATCTTCAATACCTATGATTTTTGTTTCAAGTTCTGCTATATTTTCTCCATACATAATTCCAGTTTTTTGATAGCATGCAATATCCCGTTCAAAAGAGTTAAAAAACCCTTCATATTGTCTAATTCTTCCATCTTTTTCAAATTGATATCCATAAGTCAAATATAAAGTAGTTCTTCCAAACTCTGAATTATAATAATGATCTTTAGCATTTTTCCTTTCTATTTGTTCTAAAAGAGTACGATATAATAAATAATGATCTGTCTCATCTTCTAATAAAACACTAGAAATTTTTCCATCAAGTAAACAAGAAAATTGTTCATATTTTTTTAAAGTGGTTTGAATAAATCGTTTAGAATCTTCTTCTACTTGTGGAATGTTTTTAATATTAGTGCACACTATTTTATCATATTTTCGAAAACATGGTCTTGCATTTGTATCATAAGTCTGATAAGTAACATTTTCTCTAATAGAAGTTCCAACAAAAATAGCACTATTCAAAGTAACATGATACTTTAAGTTTTTTATTTTACTACTCATTATAATTCCCCCATCAACATTATCTATAACAAGTATAACATAAGATAATAAATTTATAGAAGAGGGAAATAATAGAAATTATAGCACCATGATGAAAAGTAAAAGTTTAGAAAGAGAAATTCTCAATCTCCAACTACAAATGGACTACTTTGACTTCCATCTCCTGATGTGATTTTAGTCCTAGGGGCAAGTGAGATTGCTGGTCTAACACCAAAAGAACTATATACAAAATATGGATATGAACTAAATAAACCATTAGATGATACAAAAATAACATGAGGTCCATAATTTCCAAAAGTAAGATTAAAATTAACATCATCAGGTGTTAAAGTCCACCAATCTTGATTTGTATTTAAATAATAATTTACAGCTTTATCTTCTTGAGATAAATCCATTCCACCTGCTAACATAATTTCATCTGCCGTTAACAGTGCCACTGGATGAGTTAATAATCCATTTCCATTTGCCCCTCGTACTGTGAATTTATCAGTATTATTAACACATCCCAAATTTGGTTTTCCCGCTCTTTCATTTATCCCAAAATAAGTTATATCACCATCATCATAATGATCAATTTTAACAATATTTCGATCGTTACACCAAATTGTATCCTCCAATTTACTAGTATAACTTGTCATATTCATTTGATACCAAGTATCAATTACTCCTTTTATCGCGGAGTCTTCGGTATTATTTAGCATATAACCTATTTTTTCCTTTTCTATAAGTTCATACTCAGTCATATCAATATCAGCAGATATATCATAAAATTCATTATTAAAAGTACTAGTTCCAATCTGTGTGACTTCACCTGTTGTATTCATACATTTGCCCTCACTATCAGGACTTCCATTATAGATTAGTTTTACTCCTCCAGTCTCAGTCGTTCTAACGATCTTCCAACAGAAGCCTCCAAACTTGACATTGTTATCAGTCACTGCCCCTCTATAGTAATGGACCGGATATACATCATCTTTCGTAGAAGCAAAGGTATAGACTCCTTTTCCATTGGTATCAGATGAAACTTCTCCAAAGTTAATACCCGTACTTGCACTTACAAACTCACTTTGGATATTATCTAACACTGCACTTTTTGCTATTTCATTATATAACTTCGTTCCTACTTCTTGCATTGCCTCTATTCTAAGTTGTCCTTTAAACATGGTCTCCATTACTTCATTGGTTGCATCTTGATCGATCCACATTTTTAAGATATAAGTATACTTTGTTTTTGGCTCGATTGTTCCTGTTTCTAATACACGATTAGGAGATGTTCCTGTTTTATCTAATAGTTGTAAGTCTACTTCATTTCCATCTTTTGTTAATTGATATTTGATGAAGGAGTCATTCATTCTAGTTTGTCCCTCTGCTAAGTCTAAATCATCTAGATAAATCGTATAGTCACTTGTTACATTTCCTTTATTTTCTAATGTAAAGGTATACCCATCTTGAGATAATCCCTCTTCATTGGTAACAGGTACTGCTTCCGTAAAAGAAATTCCTCCTGCCATCGTATCATCTAATTCTAACTCCAAACTTCCTGCAGTTAGTATTGTTAACTCTTTGGTTCCTCTAAGAGTTAGTTGTAACCAGGCGTAAGAGAGTCCTATTAACATGAGTACTGCACTTACTCCGATAAATATACCCATCTTATGTTTAGAAAACCAATTTTCTCTTTTCTCTTCCATATTTTCATTTTCCTCTCTATTTCTACTCTGTCCACGAAAGGGTTTTCGTGGACAATGAAAAGGTTATAGGTATGGGACTTTTCTTATCTTCTTACTCAACAATGAATGGCTTATTCATACTGCCATCTCCGCTTGTGATTTTAGTCCC
>CAZWXX010000157.1:0-2537 GCA_964637865.1 uncultured Muribaculaceae bacterium
CAAGAGGTGAAAATTATGGATTATAAAGTAACAACTTACAATGAACAAGACACAATTGAACTTGCTCAAAATATGGAATCAGAAAAATTTAAGAATATGGTAATTTGTTTAGAAGGAGACCTAGGAAGTGGAAAAACAGTATTCACAAAAGGTTTTGCGCATGCCTTAGAAATAACGGAAGATGTGACAAGTCCAACCTTTAATATTATAAAAGAATATACAACAGGAGAAATGCCACTATACCATATGGATGTATATCGCTTAGATGGGAAAGTAGAAGAACTTGGAATTGAAGAATATTATACAAAAGGTGGAATTACAATCATCGAATGGGCAGACACAATCACAGATTATTTACCAGATAAAAGATTAGACATCAAGATTAAAGTAATTGATGAAGAAAAACGTATATTTGTAATCACACCACACGGCAAAAAATATGAAGACCTATGCGAGGCTGTCCTATGAGAAGTTTATATATAGACACATCCTCAAGTTTTTTATATTCTGGAATAATAGAAGAAAATAAAGTATTAGCAGAATGCAAAAAGAGGTTTGATCATGACTTATCAAAAGAAGCATTAAAAGAGATAATTAGTTTATTTGAAACTGCAAACTTAAAACCAGAACAAATAGATAAAATTATTGTCGTAAATGGACCAGGCTCTTTTACAGGAATACGAATTGGAGTTACTATTGCTAAAGTTTATGCATGGAGCCTAAATATTCCTATTACAACAATTACCTCACTAGAGGCAATGAGCATATCCTCTAAGAATAAAAAAGTGAAAGTACCAATGATGAATGCAAGACGTGGCTATGTTTTTGCAGGTGCCTATGATAATAACAATAAAGTAATGATCCCCCCACAACATATCAAATTAGAAAGTTTGCTAAAAAAATTAAGCGAAGTAGGAGAATATACAGTAATCACCAATGATGAAATAGAGAAAATTACGAATCATGAAACATACTCACCAGATATTTTAAAAATTGTAAACTTATGTAAAGATAGACAAAATATAAATCCTCATGCTGTAAACCCCGATTACTTAAAACTAACAGAAGCAGAAGAAAAGAAGAAGGAAAATGTTTAAACAAATTACAAACGAAAATATAAAAGACTTACCCACAGGATTGTTAACAAAAGAAGAAGTAACACAAGAATTAAAACAGAATCCCTTTGGAAAATACCTATTATATGTGGAAAAAGAAGTATTAGGCTATATATATTATAGTGAAATCTATGATCGTGTGGAAATAAATCAATTTGAAGTAAAAGATATCCACAGAAATTGTGGAATAGGTAATATGCTATTAAAAAAATTCACAAATCTTGTGGATAAAAGTATAACACTAGAAGTAAGAGAGAATAATGCCCCAGCTTACCATCTTTATCAAAAATATGGTTTTAAGAAAGTAGCAATCAGAGAAAAATACTATCAAAATGTAGATGGAATTCTAATGGAAAAGAGTGATAAAAAATGAAAGATATTTATATATTAGGAATAGAAAGTAGTTGTGATGAAACCAGTGTCTCTATTGTGAAAAATGGATGTATTGATATTGCCACAGTAATTTCTTCTCAAATTGATATTCACAAAGAGTATGGTGGAGTAGTACCAGAAATTGCCTCTCGCCATCACGTAAAAAATATTACATTTGTCCTAGAAGAATGCTTAGAAAAAGCAAATATGAAAATAGAAGATGTTGATGCCATTGCTATTACTTATGGACCAGGATTAATTGGTTCTCTGTTAATTGGAGTAGAAACAGCTAAAACGCTTGCTTACATTTATAATAAACCATTAATCCCAATTCATCATATAGCAGGCCACATTTATGCCAATAGCCTAGTAAAACCGCTAGAGTTTCCACTACTCGCATTAGTTGCCAGTGGAGGTCATACCGAATTAATTGAAATGAAAGACCATTTTGATTTTCAGAAATTGGGAGGCACTCTAGATGATGCCATAGGAGAGTGTTATGATAAAGTAGCAAGAGTAATGGAGCTAGAATATCCAGGAGGTCCTAAAATTGATAAACTAGCAACAGAAGGAAAAGCTACTTATAAACTACCTATGCCATTAAAAGATGATAGCTATAACTTTTCTTTCAGCGGTCTAAAAAGTGCTGTAATTAACCTAGCACATAATGAGACCCAACGAGGGAATACTTTACGTAAAGAAGATCTTGCTGCCTCTTTTCAAAAAGTGGCAACAGAAAGTGTTACACTAAAAACGAAAAAAGCACTACTTGATAAAAATATTCATCACTTAATTATAGCAGGTGGAGTAGCCGCAAACAAAAGATTACGAGAAGAAATTACTAAGATGGCAGAAGAAATTGGAGTAGATGTATCAGTGCCACCAATGAAATATTGTACAGATAACGCTGCCATGATTGCTGCCGCTGGCTATTATGCATATAAACTAGGAAGACGTGCAGATTTTTCTCTAAATAGCATGTCAAGTACTCCGCTAAAATAAGAAATTTAGAAATAGAATGTGAAAAAATGATCGAAATTTGAAAAAAAG
>CAZWXX010000158.1:0-2517 GCA_964637865.1 uncultured Muribaculaceae bacterium
TCTTTTTCTTTTTTAATGGTATACTAATAGCAGGTGATTGAATGAAAACGGTGGAGAGAAATGTCTTAGTACTTGCTTATTTAGGTGATACCATTTATGAAAATTATGTTAGAAGATATTTAATAGAACAAGATATTGCCAATGTTAATGATTTACAAAAAGAAGCGGTATCCTTTGTCAGTGCTAGAAATCAATCTAGATTTGTTCATACTTTGATAGAACAGGAATTCTTTAGCGAAGAAGAATTAGATGTAATTATGCGTGCTCGTAATTATAAAACAACTTCTCATCCTAAGAATTGTTCTATTACGGAATATAAATATGCAACTGGACTTGAGAGTTTGATAGGTTACTTGAGTCTTGAAAATAGAAATGATAGAATTGATGAAATTATGGAGAAAATATTAGGAGGTAATTTATGTTAGTCTATGGAAAGAATGTGGCGAAGGAATTTTTAAAAAATCCTCAAAATGTGAAAAAAGTGATTTTGCAAGAGAATTTTGATGATAAAGAGATAAATTCTCTACTAGAAAATAACATTTTCAAGGTAGAAGTGTTGCGAAAACACGAAATGGACCATTTGGTAGATGGCTTACATCAGGGTATAATGTTAGATATCAAGGACTATCAATATCGTGATTTAGAAGAATTATTAAATGAAAACTTTGTTGTTATTTTAGATCATATTGAAGATCCACATAATTTAGGTGCTATTATTCGTACTTGTGAGGCGGCAGGTGTTGGTGGAGTAATTATTCCAAAAGATCGTCAGGTGGGAGTGACACCAACTGTTGTAAAAACAAGTGCTGGAGCCATCTATGATATGAAGATATCTCAAGTTATAAATTTAACGAATACCATTTCTAAGCTAAAAGATCATGGATTTTGGGTTGTTGGTACTGCACTTGAAGATAGTACTGATTATCGTGAGATTGATTATACTGGGAAAATTGCTTTGGTCATTGGAAATGAGGGACGAGGAATTAGTAGGCTTGTTCGTGAGTCTTGTGATTTTGTTGCAAAAATTCCTATGTATGGGACAACAAATAGTCTGAATGCATCTGTTGCTAGTGGAATTATGATTTATGAGGTAGTCCGAAATAGAAAGTAGGGATATTTTGAATTATAAAGATGTAAATGATTATGAAATGCTATATTTAATTGGTGAAAAAGATGAGGAGGCAGAAAAAACTTTATTTGGTAAATATCGTAATCTTATTACAAAAATAGCTCCAAAGTATTTGTCTTTTATTCGGACAAAAGGGGGAGATCTTGATGATTTAATACAAGAAGGGTATATTGGACTATATTCTGCTATTAAAAATTATCATTTAGAAAGTAATACACTTTTTTATACATTTGCTTATGTTTGTATTGAACGGCAGATGGTTACTTATTGCAAAAGAATGAGTAGGAATAAACAGGAGATTTTAAATTATAGTTATTCTATTGATGTTATTCCAGATCATGCAAGGGATCCTTTTTCAGAAATTATTCCAGCGGATGATTGTGAGCCTTTAGAAAGTTTGATGATTGCAGACGGAGTAAAAAAGCTTATTGATTTTAAAAATAGTTTATCTAGTGAAATGGCATGTGTATTTGAACTTCGTATCAATGGGTTTACTTATAAGGAAATTGGTATTTTATTAGGTATTTCTAAATCGAAAGTGGATAGTGCTTTGTGTCAAATCCGTATAAAATTGAAGCGACTTCATTTGAAAGATGAAGTGTTAATGAATTGTTAGATGAATAAATTTTATTTGTCTTTTTTTGTTTTTTGATTTAAAATGATAATAGGGTGAATAGGATATGAGTACTTATGAATCGGTGACATTAAAAGACTGGCTTAGAGAATCTCATACTACAGAAGAATACCAGAATCTGTTTTTAGTAATGGATATGACAATGCATTATATTCATAATAAAGGGTATGGAATTCTAACGAAACGTGGGAGAGATGGCTATCCAGAACTTGATACAAGTCGAGTGTATGTTTTAAAAGGTGAGACACCTCGTGTTAGTTTTTTTGATATTGATGCTGTAGATCCTAGTTATCAAACACAACTTGTTCATGATAATATTTATAGTAATGCTTATACTGCTATTAAAGCTTATTCTAATTTTCATGAAGAACTAAATCATAAATTTTTAAAAAATAATTTTAAAGAATTTGAGCTTTTTTTACCAGAAGAAGATGTTCCTTATTATCGTGGGATTATAGAACGAGATGCTTCTGTTTATTATGCAGAGTATGTGCAAAAACGTTTAGAAAAACAAATTGAGAAGGAGGGGGGAGCTCTTCAAGGAAATGCAAAGGGCAATGTTTTTTCTAAATCTACTGAAATTGGAAGGGCTATTGCTAGTGAGTATAGTCAGTTGGATAATAATATAGCGGCTTTTGTTCATTTGTATATTTTTCCGGCAATTATTATTTTTTTAAGTATGATGATACCAATTATTGCATGGGTATTTGCACTTTTAGAAAAGTAAATTATTGTTTTGTTTAGAATTATAGTA
>CAZWXX010000159.1:0-2507 GCA_964637865.1 uncultured Muribaculaceae bacterium
TAGTCACACAAAGAGGATTTTTTTTCACATCATGAATATAGTCTGTTAAAATTTGCTTCTTCGGTTGATCAAAATGCTCATCTGGTACAAGACGAAAAAATATATGATTCAATTCACTATAATACCCACTATCTATAGTCTTTCCCATTTTAATTTTTTGCACCACTTCATCACTAGATGTTCCTATATCATAAAACTTTTGTGTCGTATCTTCAATCATTTTCGTCTTATAACAAACCATAGAATGATGAGATCTCATTAACTTATACTCTAACACTTTATCTTCATCTAACTGATATAACTTCATAAAATTACCTCCCTATAATGAGAATAAATAATAATACCAATTATGTCAATACATTATACAAATTTTAACTTCTGGAAACTTTTCATAACTATCAGAATCTAATTAATTACAAATGGCCTAGAACTACTGCCATCTCCACTTGTGATTTTAGTGTTTGGAGCTAAAGATATACTAGGACGAACGCCATAATTAGCACCATTGCCATCTAGTAATTTACTATCAAAATTTATAAAAAAGACAAATGCAGCCATATCAGTGAAGTTATGATTAGATGGTGATAAAGTCCACCAATCCTTTTTCGTATATAAATAATAATTAGAATTAGCTGTGTTAGTTGCACCTGCCAACATAGTCTCATCTGCTGTTAGCATCCCCACTGGATACGTTAATAATCCATTTCCGTTTTCCTCATTTACTGTAAACATATATGATCTATCACTACAATTTAAATCTGCCTTTCGTATTTCATGAACCCTATCATATGCTGCATAATAAGTATCATATGAACCTTGATAAATATAATTTTCTTCTGTTCGAGCAATATTTTGATCATTACACCAAATAGTATCTTCTAACTTACTAGTATAATTTTCCATATTAGTTTGATACCATGTATCTATTACTCCTTTAACCGTAGAGTCAGTTGTATTATCGATCATATACTCTATATATTCTGTGTAATAAGAACCATAATTAAATGCACTTGTTCCTATTTGTGTTGCTTCTCCTGTGGTATTGGTACATTGTCCATTTGCATCAGGAGACCCATTATAAATAAGTTTTACTCCTCCAGTCTCAGTCGTTCTTACTATCTTCCAACAGAATCCTCCAAACTTGACATTATTATCAGTCACTGCTCCTCTATAGTAATGTACTGGATACTTATCATTTTTCGTAGAAGCAAAAGTATAAACTCTTTTTCCATTGGTATCAGAAGAAACTTCTCCAAAGTTAATTTCTGTACTATTTGATACAAACTCACTCTTAGTATTATCCAGTACTGCTTTTTCCGCTATCTTTTTATATAAATCTTTAATGAGAGTAACTGTAACACCAGTAGTAAATGTAGCAGTATTATTCATATTATTACTACCATCTTTTAAAGTAGAAGAAGCTATCATGATAGATAAAATCCCAGTAGATGAAAAATTTGATAATTCTAAAGTATACTGTTTTCCATTAGTCACATTAGTGGCACTACTTAATGTCTTAATTGTTGGACCAACTGTAGTACCTCCTACCTTTACTGTAATATTACTTGCTGTGAGTGTAGATGTAACAGAACCACTTGTATCTGTTCCCTTAAAGGTAATCGTAACAGTATCGGCACTTCCACTTGATGGAGTGACACTAACTAAACTCCAAATTGGTTTGGTTGTATCTAATGCTCTAGCATAATAAGTGGTATTATCACTTAATGAAATAGAAGTTCCTGCGGCTGTTCCACTACTTGCAGTAGATGAGGTTGACCAAAAGCCTGCATCATATCCTGTAAGAGAAGTTATTGTTGGTAGACTCACAGAACAAGTAGTTGCTTGTATTTCATTGTTAAACACTTTTTCTATAGTACAAGAGTCATTTGTTTTACCTATTGCACTTACTCCTGTTGTTTTTTCGTAAGTTACTGTTCTTGTTATGGCATTTTTATAACTAATAGAGTAATAGGTTTTATCTTCAGTTAAAGTAATGGTTTCATTTACTGCTATTCCTTTTGTAGCATCTTGATAAGCACTCCATCCAACAACTGTGTATCCACTTTCTACTGTTATATTTGGTAATGTGATATTACAACTTTCATCTTTTTTGGTAATAGAACATGATCTACTACTATCTTCAATATTAGTAACACCTGTTCCTTGTTTTACGAAAGTTGCTGTAATAGTTTTTTGGACTGTGATTGTAATAGTCTCTTCATGTCCAGTACTAGTTTTTATAGTAATAGTTGCAGTTCCTGGATTCTTGCCAATTACATTACCATCATCATCCACTGTTACAATATCTGGATCACTACTTGTATAAGTAATATCTCCTAAGTTTTCTCCCTCTAGTTTGATTTTGTCTGTTGGCTTATTAGTTAAGTCCAGTGTTACATCTGCTTTAAAGTCACTATTGATATGAATGACATTGACTATTCTTACAATACTCGCTGTATTTCCGTCATGATCTGTAATTAAGTATTTTATCTCATAACTTCCTGCTT
>CAZWXX010000160.1:0-2493 GCA_964637865.1 uncultured Muribaculaceae bacterium
TTCTGTATATGTAGATTATAATTACTCACCCCGTATAATCTAGAACAGAGCGAAATCTATTATTAAATCTTCAAAAAATCAACAAATATTATCACTAATTTTTACGAAAATCCTTTCTTATAATTTCATGTTTTATTTATAAAATTCACGCTCCTTTCTTTTTAAAAAATAAAAAAGGACATGAAAAAAGAGAGACAATATATCTCCCTAAAGTCCAATTTTATATTTTTAATCTACTTATATCAGTTCATATTGAACTAGATATTAAAATAATTATATAGGTCAACAAGAAAACTTTAGGCAAAAATATATAACTAAAAATGCTTATTTTTGCCAAAGAAAAAACCTGCAAAATTGTAAGTTTTTATATCATCTTCTAATTGTCCTATATTACCATAATAGCACATTTTTTTAGGACATGCAATGGCACACTTTTGAAAAATTTAATGCTAAAATGGTATCAATTCCTTATAAATAAAGGGAAAAATAGATAAAAAAATTTTTTTAAAATTTTTAATATAAATCAATTTTTATATAAAACTATACTAAATGATTTATACATTATAAAAGAGAGAAATTTAGTTAAATATTTCTCTCTCATTATAATTTATCTATATTACCATAATAACACATTTTAAGTGGAAGGTAAACGGAAAATTAAAAATTTATAACACTCATTTTTTCCTTTATTTATGAGGCTTTGTGATAATTTCAAAAAAATTATTTTTTCAATTTTTTAAAAAAGCAAAAAAATTATATTTTAAGCTTCCATTATTGAAACATATTGTCAATATTATTTTGTGACCATCCTCCAAAACCAGGTCTACCTGGAATACCACTAAATCCAGGTTTTCCTGGTGTTCCTGGTATTCCCGGAGTCCCAGGTATACCTCCAATGCCAGGTCTTGATGGCAAATGTCCTTGACAATCTCTCGTAAAAGCCATTACATCATTATTGCTATCATATAAAATCCCTTTTTCATACCATCCAATATGCCTTCCAGAATTTATATGATACACATGACCATTAAGTAACCATGCTAAATTCTTCCCATTTTTACTAATAAATCTATCTTTATATAAAAATAACTGTGCTTGTCCAGTTCTATCAAATAACCACTGCATAAATTATTCCTCCTTCTGTTTAAGTATAAATTATATCTTATCATCTGACAACAAACTATTAACAATCCTTACATAACTTTCGTATCTGTCCTTATTAATTAAACCACTTTCAACTCCTTGCTTTACAAAACATGATTCGTAAGGTTCATGAACATGTAAGCAATCGTTATATTTACAATTTCTTTTCCAATTATCAAATTCAGGAAAATAATTCTGAATTTCAATTGGTTTAAACGATGATACATCTAGACTTCTAATACCAGGTGTGTCAATAATAGATGAAATATTATTCCAAATATAATATTTCGATGTAGTAGTGGTATGTCTTCCTCTTTTACTCTTTTCGCTTACATGGCTTGTTTTAGTATTTTCATCATTCATAATTGCGTTTGTTAAAGAAGATTTTCCTACACCACTATTACCTACAAAAATAGCTTGCTTACCATTCAAAAATTTTTTAAGTTCTTCTATTCCAATGTTAGAATATGTACTTGTTTCAACTACTGGTAATCCGATTGAACGATAAATATCTAGTATTTTTTCATCTTCTTCAGTTTTTAAATCACATTTGTTTAAGCACACAATAGCTTCGATATCACTATTTTGTAAGATCATTAAGTATCTATCAATAAATTTAGGATGCAAAGGAGGTTCTTTTGCAGCTACTACAATAACTGCTAAATTAACATTTGCAGCAATATTCTTTTGAACTCCAATACTATCATCTAATCTTGTACTATCTTTTTTAACCCGTGATAATAATGAAATTCTAGAAATCATATTATTAATAATATAACTATCGCCTTCTTTGGATAACACAACTTTATCCCCTGGAAATAAAATTTGATTACATACCATATTTATACCTTTTCTTAAATTCGCTAAAACTATCTCGTTATTGTATAGAATATAAGCATCATCATATCTAACTTCGATTACTATACCAAAATCATTTGATTCACTTATTACAAAAGAATTATCAATGTCTATCTTTTTACCTAATGACTTTTCTTTTGCTCTATTTTTCTTTTCAATACTTTTCTTCGTTTTAAAACTATCATAAGCATTATAATGTGCCATTTAATTTGCTCCTTTCATTTAATATAATCCCATATTCTTTTATATTGTTCCATTTGTTTTTCTTTTGTTATTTGTGCTACTGGATGATATAAAGGAATAATAATAAAATTTTCTGTTTTTATCATAGGATATTTTTCTATCGTTTTTGTTAAATTTTCTTCTATCTTAAAATTATAAATATTAGAAAGTGAATATAGAGGATAATATCCTAAAGTTAATATTACATTTGGTTTTACTATTTCTATTTGCCTAAGTAGAAATTCTTTACAATTTAATGTTGAGCATTTT
>CAZWXX010000161.1:0-2480 GCA_964637865.1 uncultured Muribaculaceae bacterium
CATAACAACATCAAAAATATTCTTACTATTATATAAAAGTTCAGAATGAGAAACTATCTTATGATATCCAGAATTTAAATGATACATAATAATATTCTCTCCTGATACAAAAAACAAATCATCTTCTACTAACTTAAACTCTTGAAGAGAAACATCTTGGAATAATAATACCTTCGTTTTTAAATCATCCTTTCTTACATAATAAACTTTACCATCATCTGTTACAAAATAGTATTTAGAAAAAGACTCTCTTACAAATTTAGGATGATATAACTCCTCTAATTCCGATACTTTTATATTCATATCAAACATCTTCTTAGAAGAAGCAACTGTATAAATATTTTCTTTTTGAAACTCACCACGATAATAAATACTAGCATTAGTATCTTTATTCCCAATCTCATTTAATTTCCTAGTTTTAATATTAAAAGTATATTGTTTTTTCTTATCACGATCCAAGATATAAACCTCATCATCAATAGCCCCCATAAAATAGCTATCTTTAGAAATATGTACATCTAAATCAACAAAATCATTACTCTCATTTAAAACATCAATAATATAAATACGATCATACTCAAAATTTTGATCAGTATCTGCAACAATATAATAATTTCCAACTAAAATTCCAAGTGTATTTTCATAATAATCATCATCTAAAATATCTAACTTTTTAATATGATCATAGGTAATAATGTTAAGTCCTTGATAATTCCACAAAGCAAGTGAATAATTTTTAGGAAAAGATTGATAAGTCGTAACCACTTCATTTTTACTAACTACATCATTATAATCCAATGTATATCCCTTTTTTTGTAATTTTTCTTCAAAGGAAGTAAATAAAACACCTGTTCTTTTTAAATGATCATAACTAACTAATTCCTTATGATCCAAGCAAATGATTCCACCTAACTTATTTTCTTTAAAGATAGGTGCCATACAATAAACATCCCCTTCTTTATATACTTCCACTTGTTCTAATACTTTTGTCTTTTTCTTATAATCTTGATTATAATAGAAAATAAATTTGTTTTTATCTTTATCCAACACTTCAAAATTATAATAATGTTTCTTTTTTACTTTTTGAAATTGTTCTTTTACTGTATAAGTATTACCATCTTGAGAAATTAAATAATTTACTTCATGTTTATTAATAAAAAACATAACAGCAAACTGGAAAATAAAAAGAAGAAAACTAATTGCTATAACAAATTTAAAAATACGTTTCATTCTATCACCCATTTATTATTTGTTATTTTTATTATATCATGTTTTACTATATTCTTGAAAAAAACATAAAATTTCTTGCCAATTTTTTGACATATCTTTATTTTATACAAATTTAAAAAAAGAATAAGCACTTCTACTTATTCCACAGATCTTGCATACTTTTGTTTTTCCTTCATCATAAAAGATGTTATTTTTGTTTCAATTTCTGATAATGCCTTTTTAGAAACATTAGAAAAAGTAACAAATTCCTTTACCGTATCAATATCAATCTTTCCCCAAATAATACCACTTCTAACTTTTAAATCATTAAATAAATCTGGTGTAATAGAATCCATAAAATAACCAATAACGACGCGATCCCTTCCAATCAAAATTCTCTGATTCGTAAGTGCAACAACAGCAGTACCTAAAATATTAAGTGGATGATCATTTTTCTGAGCACAAAATACATAAAGTACTCTCTCATCCGGATTTAAATGTCTCTCAATGACAGAAGAATTCTTCTTTAATCTCCATGCAATAGTTGTAGGATATTTATTTTTAAACTCTAACGCTTGTTCATAAACACTTTTATCTAAATTTTCCATACCATCACCTACTAAGATAAAATACCATTCTTTTTAAAGAAGTCAACAAGTGTATTTTTGTCTGTTAATCCCTTTGCATTAGATACAATGCTATCATCTTTAACAATAATAGTACAAGGCGTTCCAAACCCTTTTTTAAACATATCATCAGACTGTGTAAAAGTAATAACATCATCAGAATCCATCTCATCTGTATTTAAATAATAAATATTAAGGCCATATTGATAAGCAATATTCTTAATAATTGGACTCTGAATTTCACAATAATGACAAGTTGGTCTAGCAATATAAATAACACTAGCTTCACTATCTTCTTTTAATTCTAAATAACGATCTACATCAATTTCTTCTAATTCTTTCTGTTCCTCTTCACTAATAGATTTACTCTCTTCTTCTACTTTACTAGAATCATCAACAGTACTATCACTAACAATTTCCGTATTATCTTCTTCCTTTTTAGTAAGAGAACTTTTTTCCTCCCCAATTTGAGTTGCCATAAAACTAGCACCAAAAACAATAACTAAAATAAGAACAATAATAACAATATCTTTAACTTTTTCTATATTTATTTTTACTTTTTTACCTTTCATATATATCTCTCCCTTTACGTGCCTATTATAGCATGAAAGTATCAAAAAGTAAATGATAACAAAATATAGTTAC
>CAZWXX010000162.1:0-2451 GCA_964637865.1 uncultured Muribaculaceae bacterium
CTACTTGCTGAATTATAATCATTGCTTCTTGCCATTGATAGGGCACCTCTTGTATGAGAAAGTGGATTATTGATACCATTGCTTGAAAATTCTCCTGTGATTTTTTCTTTACTACCACCTGCACCAGTTCCTTCTGGATCTCCTCCTTGAATGACAAAGTCTTTTACTATTCTGTGAATCGTTAGACCATCATAAAATTTCTCATCTACTAGTTTTAGAAAATTTTCAACAGTGATTGGAGCATTATCTGCATCTAGTGTCGCTTTGATTACTCCATAATCTTTGATTTCGATTTCAATTTTGTATTTTCCAGATAAAGTATTTTTATTTTGTTCATTACAACCAGCTAGAATAATGCCAAGTAGAATAATACCTAGTATTTTTAGTTTTTTCATTTTTTCCCTCATTTCTTTTACTTTTATATTGCTCTATATAAGTTTTCTCCTGCAAAAGGATCATTTTTATCAATATGATCTGTAAATAATATACCATTTAAATGATCGATTTCATGCTGAAAAGCAATGGCTAATTCTTCACGACCACGTACTCTTATCTTTTGTCCATTCTCATCATATGCTTCTACTGTTACACGTGCATATCTTGGTACAATACCTTCTACTTCTCGATTTACAGAAAGACATCCTTCTCCTAGCTCTACATAAATCATTTCTTCTGAATTACTAATAATTTTAGGATTAATTAATACATAAGTATCAAATACACCTTCTTCTACTTCATGAACTACTACAAAATAACGTTTTAAAACGCCTAATTGTACAGCGGCAAGTCCCATTCCTGGTCTTAAATCATATTTTTCTGCTTTTTCCTCAATTTGACTATCTGTTAAGTATGTAATCATTTTTTTTATTAGTTCTTTATCTTCTTTTGTAAGCGGAAAAACTACCTCTTTACTAATCTCTCTTAATCGTTTATCTTTCTCATCTAAAATTTCTTTTGTTTTTAACATTTTATCACCACCAATGGACTTATTTTATCAAAAAATGAGCAAAAAATAAAGCACTCCATAAGAAAAAGTCCTAGATAAGGACTTTATTTACTTAAGCAACAAAGCGAGTTCCAATCACAATAACTAATAAAATAAATAATACTAAGATAATGGCATAGGTAGAATTGTTGCTATTATTATTGCAACCACATCCGTAAGTTGGATAATATGGCATTTGGTAGTTTTGGTTAGAACCACAGCCACAAGATCCTCCACCATAATAATACATAACTTTGCCTCCTTTTATTTAATCTAATATAACGTATGTAAAATGTTATATTTTGTTCCTGTAAATTACCTAGAGTTTAGCAAAAAATTAGTTTTCCAAATTTTAAAAGTATGATAGAATAAGGGTGATAGGGTAGTGATTGTTTGAAGAAGATAATTAAGAACATTGATAAACCATTATTATTAGTTACTGTAGTTATGTTCATATTTGGACTGATTATGGTTTTTTCGTCATCCAATGTAACTGCTTATATGTCTAAAGCAGTTAGTCCTTATAACTACTTTATTAAACAAGCAGTCTTTTTAAGTGTTGGATTTTTTATGGCACTTATCTTGATTCGCTTTAATACAAAGTTTTATGGAATGGTCTCTTGGCTTGGAATTTTGGGAATTGGAGCTTCTTTAGTTATTCTTCTTATTATGGGACAGGCAAAGAATCAAGCAGTTTCTTGGTTTGATTTTGGACCATTTAGTTTTCAGCCAAGTGAATTTATTAAAGTTATTATGATAGTATGGCTTGCTAGATATTATGAAATAAATGGGAAAAGACTTGATAAATATGGAGTTAGTTTATTTCCTCTTCTTGTAGGAGGGGCAATTACCTTTTTAGTGTTACTGCAACCAGATCTTGGAACAGCTATTATTTTTACAGTTATTGTTGGAACTATTTTTTTAGCAGTACCTATTAAAACACAAATTAAAAATCAAATTATCTTTGGTTGTTTTGGACTTATTGCAGTTGTAGCACTTGCTATTATTAGTAGTGGGAAAACTTTAATTTATGAAAGACAATTAGAACGACTTAATTTTACAAGACCATGTGATAGATTACTTACTACTGGAAGTCAAGTTTGTAATGGATATATTGCTATTAATAATGGAGGACTTACTGGAGTGGGACTTGGAAACTCTACACAAAAATATTTGTATTTGCCAGAGCCTTATACTGATTTTATTTTTGCTGTTATTGTGGAAGAACTTGGTGTTTTAGTTGGTATTTTACTACTTCTTTTATATATCTTTATATTATATCGTATTTTACTAATTGGAAAACGTAGTTATACGAATCGTGGTGCTATTATTTGTTATGGTGTTGCTGTTTATATTTTTTGTCATATTGCTGTTAATTTAATGGGCCTTTTTGGACTGATTCCTATGACTGGAGTACCGCTTCCTTTTATTAGTTATGGAGGTAGTTTTACTATTTGTTTAATTGC
>CAZWXX010000163.1:0-2447 GCA_964637865.1 uncultured Muribaculaceae bacterium
CCTTTTTCTTTTCTTAGGTTTAAAAGCGCATACATTAAGGCAAAAGCACCATCCAAACTTCCTCTTTCTGTATCTATCGTCCACTTTGGATTGCCCCAAAAAGAACAGTCAATGGCATCATAGATAATTAAAAAGTTTACAATATCCTGAATATCTAATTCCAAAAGACCAAAAGGATTCGATGCTAACCAATGATTGGTTTTAGCAAAGTCATTTTCTAAGACGAATGCTTTTATTTTATCTTTATTTATTTTTACGTGTTCAGAGTGCTTACTTACATAAGTGCAAGTATCTAATACTTGTTCTAATCTATTTTTCTCTTCTAACTCTCTAAAGCCATTGCGACTCCATAACCAAAGTGCAGTATGAATATCAATTGGTCGATACTTGGTTCCTTTTAGTAACTCATTCCATCTATCAATCACAATTTGTTGGACATTACTATCTTCTTTTTCTTTATCATTAATGAGTCCTAGTCTATGCGTTGATTTTACAACATGGGTATCGGGTGCAACTGTTAGGCATTCCATATTTTGATAGTTTCTATCTGTATATTGCCATATGACATATAACCAGTAGTTACAAATTTTCGTACCACTCAAATAAGGAAATAAAGACTTCTTTTCGACTTGTATATAATGTCTAATTTTATTTACATCATTATCAAACCTATCAAATAACTTTCTAATATCACCATCAAACAGTTCGATAAAAGTCCTACATAGACGAATCCAAATTTCTGTTTGTTTTGTTTTTTGAAGTGCTACTTTATATTTGGTTAAAGCCTCTTGGACTTCCAAAAAACTATGATCTAATACTTCCTCTGGATTAAAAACGAATCGTGTGTTTTCATCTTGGAATGTTTGATTTGCATTTTCCCAAAGTGTATAAGAATTTCTTTGATAGTTTAATGCCATAGGTAAGGTAAAGTATAAGTAATTTTCGTTAGATGACTTTTCTAGATTTGGATTTTCATCTTCTGGCATTACTTCCCCTCCAAGGGAACCTTCTTGATACATTTTATATAAGATATCTACTTTTTTTAAAATAGTTTGTTTCATCTTTATCACCCGTCTATTTCCATTATACTAAACTTTCTCTTCTATTGCTATATGTAAGTTGATATCGTCTTCTGTCGGAAGACTTTTTGCCATTTCCTCTGGCAAGCACTTTGTAATTTCATAAGAACTAACCCCTATAGGTTGTCCTACTTCTTTTAGTGAATATTGTGCCGTAAAACGATTTTTCTCTTGGCATAGAATGATTCCAATAGATGGGTTATCTTTCTTAGATTTCATTGTGTCATTAATTACATTTAAATAGAAATTCATTTTTCCTACATATTCTGGTTGAAATTTAGTCGCTTTCAACTCAACTACAACATAGCACTTTAAGATAAGGTGATAGAATAATAAGTCGATATAGTAATCCTCTTTGCCTACTGTTAATTTATATTGATTTCCAACAAAAGAAAAGCCATTTCCAAGTTCTAGCAAAAGGTTTTTAATTTTGGCAACCATTGCATTTTCAAGTGTCCTTTCTTTATAGTTTTCTTTTAAAGTAATGAAATCAAATATATAAGGATCTTTAAATGTATTATTTACTAAATCACTATTATAATCAGGAAATACATCTTGAAAATTATTTGTACTATTTCCCCTACGCAAATGAAAATGTGTGTTAATTTGCATTGCTAATACATTTCTGCTCCATCCATTTTCGATAGCTTCTTCTGCATATAGTTGACGTATCGTTTTATCTTTTACTTTTTCTATCAATAATAGATTATAACCCCAAGGTAATTTGGCAACAAGCTGTTGCCAATTCCCATCATTTTTGTATTCTTCAAAAAACAAGCGCATTGCACGTAAATTTCTCTCAGAAAATCCTTTCATATTGGGAAACTCTAATTTTAATTCTAAAGAACCACTTTTGATAAACCCCTTCCCATAGCCACTATTTTCTGAAATAATTTTTCCAAGTCGAAAATAAAGCATAATCAAGTTTTTATTCACTTCAAGCATTGTCTTTTTTTGTGTTGTCTTTATTTCATTTTTAATATAGCACATTATCTCTTTTAAATCTTTATCAAACATATTATCCCTCCTACCCCACGAAAAATAGTCCTTATATTTATATACGACAAATATGCGACAAAACTTAAAGAATTCTATGAAAAAAAGATAAGATTTTACTTTTTCTTATCTTCTAACTTACTTAATAATATAGTGGTATCTACGTGTAGTTTAAGTCCTTTTTCTTTTAATTTTTCTCTTTCCATCAAAATAATATGGCACATTGCTTTATCTATATCTTCATAAGCAAATTCCTTTGCTTCTTGCATTTCAGGACTTAGCGTTTTTCTTCCTATTTTATCAGCAACAAAAATAACTTTTGCAAATAAATTCATATTGGGATTACCAATTGTATGATATTTTATAGCTAAA
>CAZWXX010000164.1:0-2403 GCA_964637865.1 uncultured Muribaculaceae bacterium
TCTTCGATTGCTGATAGGGTTTTCTTATATTCTTGGTAAACAGTTACAGTCTCGTTTAATTCACTTAATTCTTTTGATAATTCTTTTGTTACATTGATATTCGATAATACTTCTGGTTTTGTTAGTTCCGTTTCAATTTCCTGATGTCTTTTTTCAATTGCTTCTAATCTCTCAATCATAATTTCACCTTTTTCCTTATTAATTCATACGTATTATATCACGGATTATATACAAAAACTAGAATTATCCTTCTAATTCTAGTTCATCTTCATCAAGTACTACTAAATCTTTTAAATCTTCTTCTGCATTATCATCGTAGTCCTCATCATTATCATCATAATTATCTTCTAGTGTTTCTTCATCGGGCTCTTCTTCTTTTACAAAATCCTCTTCTATTTCATCATCCTCATCTATAATTTTTACTACTTTATCTGAAGTATGACGACTTTTCAAATCCCAAGTACCATCTTCTAGAAGAATAAATCTTTTATCTGTCGTTAGAGATGTATAATAGTCTCCTATTTTATTTTCAAATGTTTTTTCTGGTAATTCTAATAAACTAATTATGGTTTTGAATAATTCTGCAGTATTCATTGGCTTTTTGTTTTCTTCTAATAGTAAGTTCGTTATATCTTTATTTGATAATAACTCTAACTCTTCTTTTGTCATTTTTTTAATACTCATAATTTCCTCCTAAACCGAATTCCCAAGTAAACTTATATCATTTCTTATGGGTAATTGCAAGCCTTTTTACATTTTTTCTGGTACTTTTATTCCAAGTGTTTTTAGAAGTAGAGAATTTATATTGAGTGTTAGCTTACTCAGTGCAGTCCAAGTACTTTTTAATTCTATATCTTCTTCTGTCAATACTTTGTTTTCTGCATAAAAACTGTTATAAATACTCGTTAGTTTATATATGTATTCTGCTATTTCATTTAATGATTTTACTTCTAATGCTTTTGTTAGTACCATTGGCATTTTCAATATAGTTAATGCAAGTAGTCTATCATTTGTTCCTTTTAATTTATGGAAAGACACATCTTTTATTCCATCTTGTTCTACTTTTTCTATTAACGATTTCATTCTGACTGTTGAATATAGTAAGTATGGTCCTGTTTTTCCTTCTAAATCTGTAAATTTTACAGGATCAAAGACATAATCTTTGGTTCTAAAGGGTAAGAAATCAGCATATTTTAAAGCCGCAATGGCAATCATCTCGGCGGTTTCTTCTCGTTTTTCTTCTTCTACTATATCAATATTAATTCTTTTTAGAGTTTCTTCTTTAATACTTTTTATTAAATCTTTTAAAGTCATTACGCCACCATCTCTTGTTTTGAATGGGCGTCCATCTTTACCTGTCATAGTTCCAAAACCAAAGAATTTTAATTTTGTATCTGCTTTTGTTAATCTTGTTAGGCTAGAAGCTCGGAAGATTTGTTCAAAATATAATGCTTGACGATTATCCGCAAAATACCACATCTCATCAGGAGAGAACCTCTTCATTCTAGAGTAAATTGTTGCTAAATCTCTTGTTGCATAAAGAGTTCCACCATTTGATTTGATTACTACTAGGGGTGGCATTGGACTATCATCTTCTTCGGTTTTTACATGAATGATTTTAGCACCTTCACTTTCTTCTAAGAGTCCACTTGACTCAATTATATTCATCGTCTCTTCAATATATGGATAACAGTCACTTTCTCCTTCTAACAGATCAAATTCTGTATTGATTCTTTTATAGACTGCTGTAATATCTTTTATAGATATTTCTTTTATTTTATTCCATAAAGCAACATAGGCACGATTTCCTTCTTCTAGTTCTTTCGTAATTTCAATTACTTCTTCCATTTTTGTTTCATTTTCTTTTGCTTTCGTGCTCGCGGTTGGATAGATTTCACCTAATTCTTCTGGAGTAATAGAAAACTCTATTTCCTCATAGTTGCCAGTATATGACTTATCAAAATATGGAAGGGTTGGGTATCTTTCTTTTATTTCTGAGATTACCATTCCTGATTGTCTTCCAATATCTCCAAAGTGAACATCACTTATCACTTCATGTCCTAGGAGTCTCGCAAGTTGTTTGATAGCTTCCCCAATATTTGCAGAACGTAAATGTCCTACATGTAAAGTTTTTGCAATATTTGCACCACCATAGTCCATCATAATCTTTTTGCCATTTACCCGGTCAATATTATTATTGATATCTTCTAATATTTTATTCATGCTACTTAATAAAAAGTTATCTGATAGTGTTACATTAATAAAGCCTGGTCCTGCAATATTAATATTTGTAAATCTATTATCATTTTCTAATAATTTCGCGATTTTTTCAGCGATTACTCGTGGATTTTCTCCATACTTTTTGGCAAGAGACATGGCATCATTAATTTGATAGTCCCCTAA
>CAZWXX010000165.1:0-2391 GCA_964637865.1 uncultured Muribaculaceae bacterium
AAAAATAAGATTATATTTTCACTTAGAACAAAGTTGTCTCGCAAAATATTAGATTTAGAATGCAGAGAGTTTGATGAACATACAACTGGTCTATTTCTGACAAGAATGACAGATGATCCTAAAAATATTGTTACTGTGTTTAATGAAATTCGTTTAAATATTACAAGAGGACTTGCTAATATGGGAGTGATTATTTATATATTTATTCTCAATTGGGTAATTGGAATTGTTTATGTCATTTCTTTTATCTTTATTTATATCATTAATTCTAAAGGAATTCAGAAATTTATAAAAAAGAAGAAAATTTATTTAAATGAATTAGAGAGTAGTACTACTATTTTTGGAGAAATGGTAAAAGGTATTAAAGTTTTAAATTTAAAAGCTTCTTTTATGAAAAGAAGTGAAAATGCTTTTTTATGTGTGAATCATGCTGATACTGATTTTCAAGTAGCATCTACAAAGTATTATTCTCTTAGTGAGTTTATGCAACATTTTATTTCTATTTTTTGTAGTGTCGTTAGGAATTTTACTAGTATATAAAAATATGTTGACCATCACTTCTTTACTTGTTATTTTTATGTATCGTGATAGTGTATATGATTTGTTGAGAATGATAAGTTCATTAAAAGAGTGTCTTCAAGATGCAAACATTTCAATTGAGCGAATGCTTGAAATTATTGAAAGTGATCACTTTAAAACAGAGGTTTATGGGAGTAGCACATTAGTAAATCCAAAAGGTAGAGTAGAATTTAGAAATGTTAGGTTTGGTTATAAGAAAAAACTGGTATTGAGTGATTTGAATTTTGTAGTAGAGGCAAATGATACTGTGGCGATTGTTGGTAAAAGTGGTGTTGGAAAAAGTACAGTATTTAATTTACTTACAAAGAGTTATAGTCCAGATGATGGTATGATTTTCATAGATGGTATTCCTATTTGCGATTTAGATGAGAAAAGTATAAAAGAAAATATTTCTATGATTTGTCAAAATCCCTATCTATTTAATATGACGATTTTGGAAAACTTAAAACTGGTAAAACCTGAAGAAACAAAAGAAGAAATCATTAATGTCTGTAAATTATCACAAATTCATGATTACATTTTTCCTTAGATGAGGAGTATGATACTCTAATTGGTGAAGGTGGTATTAATCTTAGTGGTGGACAGAGGCAACGCTTGGCAATTGCTCGTGCATTACTACGTGACAGTAAAATTATTCTTTTTGATGAGGCGACAAGTGCTTTAGATAATGAAACACAAAATAAAATATTAAAATCTATTCAAGATATTTCTAAAAATCATACTATTATCATTTTTGCCCATAGATTATCTACTATTAAAAAGTGTAGAAGAATATTTGTAATGGATAAAGGAAAAATCGTTGCTACAAGTAGTCATAATAAACTGCTACAAAACTGTTCTTTATATGCTAGATTATATAAAAATGAATTTATAGATAGTTAGTATTTTGGTTTCGATGTTTTTTCGTTCATTCTATATTATTAGAGTGTTTTTTCTGCTCCCTTGCATATAATAATAGTAATAACACTTGACGTACGTTAAAAAGTACGGTATAATGTAGGAGAGGTGAGTAAGATGAGTACAATTAATATTACTAATGCTAGGGCTAACTTGTATCAGCTTGTTTCTGATGTGAATATTGGATTTAATCCTGTTACAATTGTAAATAACAAGGGAAAAAATGCTGTTTTGATATCAGAAGATGAATGGCGAAATATTGAAGAGACGTTATCGCTTTCTAGTATTCCAGGGCTTGTTGATAATATTAATGATATTAGAAAAAAAGAAGATTGGAAGTCTGCTAAGGAGTTTTCTCACGATGAAGAGTGGTAAAAAATATGTTATTAAATTTTCTAAGCAAGCAGAGAAAGATAAAAAGAAATTAAAGAATTCGGGATTAGATAAAATTTGTAAAACGATTTTGTTATTGATGGAAAGTGATCCTTTTTGGTATCCGCCAGCTTATGAAAAATTGTGTGGGAACTTGAGTGGATTATACTCTAGAAGAATTAATAGACAACATCGAATTGTATATGAAGTTTTAGAGGATATTAATGAAATTCATATTATTAGAATGTGGACTCATTATGATTAAATTCCATTATGTTATTTGAGTGCAACCTTTGGTGTTGCTTTTTTTCTGTCAACTTTTATCAAATAAATTTATGTTGTACTTGATTCGTGTTATACTAATATACGGAGGTAATGATATGGAAGGATGGAAAGATTTTAATAAGGGAATATGGAATGAAAAAGTGAATGTTCAAAACTTTATTGATAGGAATTATAGACCTTATAATGGAGATGAGAGTTTTTTATGTGGTCCTACTGCTAAAACAAAAAAAGTATGGGGACGATGTGAAGAGCTTTTAA
>CAZWXX010000166.1:0-2325 GCA_964637865.1 uncultured Muribaculaceae bacterium
AATGAAAATGTGTGTTAATTTGCATTGCTAATACATTTCTGCTCCATCCATTTTCAATAGCCTGTTCTGCATATAGTTGGCGTATCGTTTTATCTTTTACTTTTTCCATCAACAATAGATTATGACCCCAAGGTAAATTTGCAACAAGCTGTTGCAGATTCTTATCATCTTTATATTCTTCATAGAAAAGTTTCATATAATTAAGATTTCTCTCAGAAAAGCCCCTCATATTCGGAAATTCTAATTTTAATTCTAAAGAAACACTTTTGATAAATCCCTTCCCATAGCCACTATTTTCTGAAATAATTTTCCCAAGTCGAAAATAAAGCATAATCAAGTTTTTATTCACTTCAAGCATTGTCTTTGTTTGTGTTGTCTTTATTTCATTTTTAATATGGCACATTACCTCTTTTAAATCTTTATCAAACATATTATCCTCCTACTCCACAAAAAATAGTCCTTATATTTATATACGACATAATTTAAAAATTTCTATGAAAAAAAGATAAGATTTTACTTTTTCTTATCTTCTAACCTATTTAATAATATAGTGGTATCCGGGTGTAGTTTAAGTCTTTTTTCTTTTAATTTTTCTGTCTCTATTAAAATAATACGACATATTGCTTTATCAATATCTTCATAAGCAGTTTTCTTTACTTCTTGCATTTCAGGGCTTAACGTTTTTCTTCCTATTTTATCAGCAACAAAAATAATTTTTGCAAATAAATTCATATTGGGATTACCAATTGTATGATATTTTATAGCTAAATAAATATCTTCCTCTATATTATAATACTCCTTTGCCATCTCTGCACCAATATCCGCATGAATGATATTTTTAAATTCCTCTTTTTTTAGTTCTTGTGGTAACTTATATTTTTCTATCAAACCTTCATTTTCTTCCTTAGAAAACTCTTTTGCCATATCGTGAAGAAGTCCTGCAACATACACTTTTTCTTCGTCTATTTGATAATATCTGGCAAGAGATTTTGCTTCTTCTGCAACTCTTATCGTATGTTGATAACGAAAATCTGATAGACTTTTTCTAATATCTTCTTTTATTTTCTTTATGTCATACATTATTCTTTTCCTCCAAAATCTACTACGTATTTAAATTGTATCAAATTTTGATCTTTATTTCTATTCATCATTTGACATTAGAAAAAATTTCTTTATAATACTAGAAAAGCGAGATGATAAGATGAACATAATTTCCTTTGATCATAATCTTAGTATTAAAAAAATTGAACCTAATAATGAAAAAGATTGGTGGATGATTCACGAATTAGAACAAGACCCTTTGGTATATGGTAAAAATGGATATCTATGGTATCTTTCCTCTGCCATTAAAGACACTAATTATCGTTATTTAGAACGTGATGATATTTATAATTCTCCTTTCGCCATTTATCAAAAGGATTCTCCTATCGGTTTCCTAGAAATTTCACCTATTGTGAAAGGTAGGATTTACTCTAGTGTAGACCTCGCTTATGCGATTTTAAAACAAGAGAGAAAAAAAGGATATATGAAATCTGTTTTAACAAATGTTAGTGATTACATTTTAGAAGATGATTCTGTTGACGAAGTTGATTTAATGATTCGCCCTGAAAACAGTGCTAGTCAAATGGTGGCCATTTCTTCTGGATTTACTGGTATTCTTATGTCAAATTATGATGGATACGATGATGATTTCTGGGTTTATCAAAAAACAAAAAAGATGATTCAAAAATAATATCAATAGTATTTTAAAAGTTATAATCATATAAATCACATGATAACATTCTACGTTATTTATTTTCCATTTTAATAATACATATATAATTGGTAATATATATTTTCTTTCATATAATATGATGAAATGTAAGTGGACGTCCTGGCTCACTTTTACCAGGACCAAACAACAATCCAACATCAGGAATTTTCAATTGGTAAATAATCAAGGAACACCAGAAGAAGCAGTATCCATTTGTCGTATTGCCTCTATTACTATCACTAGCAGTACTTACAATAATACTATCACTTATCTACCTGCGCCAACGCCAACACCTACGGGATGCGACGCCAACTGTGAAGTGGCGACAAGAGCATACTTACCTGCTGGCACACCATCCGTTGATATTAATGCTGGAGGTCAAACTGTTGTACAAAGTACCGTTTTAAAAAGTGAATATGGTATGGTTGTAATTGTCGGAAATAATAATAGCAATCCTACTTTTGTTTCCTTATGTAAAGCAGAAATTTTAAATAAATAAGTAAAAAGTCGTGAAATAATCAATGTCATTAACTTAAGAAGATAGAAAAAAATAAAATCTATCTTTTTTGATG
>CAZWXX010000167.1:0-2265 GCA_964637865.1 uncultured Muribaculaceae bacterium
TGATTCTGTATATGCAGATTATAATTACTCACCCCGTATAATCTAGAACAGAGCGTAAAATTTTAAAATCTTCTTTCTCAAGGAAATGAGATACTTGTTCTAAATATTCATCCATCCGAATCCCCCCTTTAAAGTCTTGCCTATTATATCAAAAAAAGATGATTTTGACAAGTCTTCACATAATTTACACATTTATTGTATAATATTTTTAATTGGAGGGATGGTATGAAAATATTAGTAGTAGATGATGAAAAAGGAATTCAAGATGTTATTTTTGAATATTGTAAAATAGAAAAATTTGAAGTAGAGTTTGCGAATGATGGTGAAGAAGCATTAAAATTATTAAATAAAAATAAATATGATATCATGGTTCTAGATATTATGATGCCTAAAATGGATGGCTTTGAAGTATTAAAGTTATTACCAAAAGAAAGAAAAATACCAACGATTATATTATCAGCAAGAGCAGATGAATATGATAAACTACAAGGATTTGACTTAGATGTGGATGATTATTTAACCAAGCCATTTTCCCCAAAAGAATTAATGGCAAGAATAAAAGCAATTACCAAAAGAAACCAAAATAGAAGTGCTAGAAAATACACCTATCAAACATTAGAAATAGACTATGATGGACATACAGTAAAAATAGATAATAAAAAAATAAATCTAACACCAAAAGAATATGAAATCTTAGTCTACTTAGTAGAAAACAAAAACATAGCAATATCAAGGGAACAACTACTCTCTAAAATTTGGGGATATGACTTTTTCGGCGATGATAGAACTATTGATACTCATATAAAAATGCTACGCAATAATTTAGGAAAATATCGTGATTTAATTATTACAATAAGAGGACTAGGATATAAATATAGCGATGAAGAAGACTAGTTTAAAAATAGAAATATGGAAATATTTAGCTCTTTTTTCTTTATTAATTTTAGCATTTTTATGGATCTTTCAAGTCCTTTTTTTAAATCACTATTATGAATGGGTCAAAACAAAAGAAATTAAACAAGTAGGATATATTTTAAAAAGAAAGAAAAATCAAGAAAATTTAGATCAACTCATTGATAATTTATCCTATGAAAAAGAACTTTGTATTGAAATAATGGACCCAAATGGAAACTATTTATCTACATCATCTATTATTAGTAGAGGTTGTACGATTAAGAATAATGATCAATTTAATTACAAAGTAGACTTTATTTTAAGTGATAAAAAAAGTCAAACCTATGAATTAACGAATCCTAGATTTCAAAACAAAACATTAAGTTATGCTTTAAAATTAGATGATACAAGATATGCTTTTATCAATACTTCACTAGATCCAATGGACTCCACTACTAACATTTTAAAAAACCAGCTCATTTATGTAACGCTTATTGTTTTAATATTATCGTTTTTAAGTGCTTATTTTATTTCGAAGAGAATTTCTAAACCAATAGAAATGATAAATGAACAGGCAAAACTACTAGCAAAAGGAAAATATGATATTTCTTTTGAAGTAGAAGAAAATATTGAAGAAATAAAGGAGCTAGCTACAACACTTAATTATACAAAAGAAGAACTATCTAAAACAGAAAGATTACAAAGAGATTTAATGGCAAATGTATCCCATGATTTAAAAACACCTCTAACGATGATTAAAGCTTATGCAGAAATGACAAGAGATTTAAAGCAAAGTAGAGAAAAAGAAGAAGAAAACATGAATATTATTACAGAAGAAGTAGATAGACTCACTCTTCTAGTAAACGATATCTTGTCTCTTTCTAAAATGCAAGCGAATGTAGAAGAGCTAAAATTAGAGAAGTTCAATTTAACAGAATTAATTAAAAGTATTTTAAAACGTTATGAATATTTAGAAGAAAAAGAAGATTATAAGTTTATTTTATTACAAAAAGAAAAAGTATGGATAACAGCAGATAAGAAAAAAATGGAACAAGTTATGTATAATTTAATCAATAATGCGATTAATTATGTAGGTGAAGATAAAAAGATTACAATTGATTTAGAAATAGAAGAAAAAGAAGTATTAGTAAAAGTAATAGATACTGGAAAAGGAATCAGTCCAAAAGATATTCCATATATCTGGGATAAGTATTACAAGGATAGTAAAAAGCATAAAAGAGATAGTATAGGAACAGGGCTAGGTCTTTCTATTGTGAAAAATATATTAAAGTTGCATCACTTCGAATATGGTGTAAAATCAGTCAAAAAAAAGGGAACTACTTTCTACTTTATCATTCCAAGAGATAAAGA
>CAZWXX010000168.1:0-2201 GCA_964637865.1 uncultured Muribaculaceae bacterium
CATTTCTTCTTCATAGATGGCTACTAATTTTGCTAGTGTTTCCATAAAAGTATTTTTCTTTTTCACTGGGGTTAAATTGATATTTATTTGACTGGCTGCATTATCATCCACTGTCGCTTTATTTTCTATTAGAATTTGACATATTTTTTCTATTTCTAGCCAGTCTATTTTTTTATTTTGATATAATCTAGTAGAAATTTCTCCGCCATATATGGTGTCTTTTTCTTGATATGACACTGTCCCATCAATATCAAGATAATTTATATCATAAACTGTATCCGATGCTTTATGATTTAATAAAAATTTCATTGGGACATTATTTTTTTGAAAGGATTTATTTAATTGTTGTAGTGATGCTTGTACAAATTCTATCTCATTTCCATATGGATATTTACTTAATCCTATATCATATCTATAAACCATTTTATATTCTTCCCTTCTTGAAAGAATATTATAGAACTTTATTAGAATTTTGCAACTTATTTTGATTTAAGCTCTTTTATTTTTCGCTTTGCATAGCTTGTTTTTACAACATTTTCCCAGTCTCTTCTTGGCCCAATAAAATCTATATTAGCTTCTACTTTTACACGATCTTGATTTTTTAATTTATAGTCTAGTGTAACATCTTCTCCATTTACTGTAGCTTTTGTTAAGAATGGTGCCATGTTACTATCAATTCTATAAGCAAAATCTATGGGACATGCGTCAATTGGGAGTTCTATTACCTCTCCAGTTTGATCATAGACATGAATATGATTTGCAAAAAGTTCTGACTTTAGGCAGTCCACGAAGGCCTGATTGCTTTTTATTGACTCATTTGCATCAATTAGAGCACTATAAAATTGACTTTTTCTTTCTAATTCTTCTTGCATATAATGTTTTGCATCTTCATGATAAAATTCAAAGTAAGCAGAAAGTCCTTTTGCTGCTACTTTATGCATTTTTGTTGTTCTAATTTGCGCTTGGACATGTCTTCCTTCTAGACCGAATACGGTGGTATGAAGTGACTGATAAAGATTTGTTTTAGGATTACAAATGTAGTCTTTCATTCTGCCAGGGACTGGTTTAAATTCTCGATGAATCACTCCTAAACTTTGATAACACTTAGAAAAGTTTTCTACCACTATTTTTAAGGCTAAAAGGTCATTCATTTTGACTAAGTTACAGTTTGCTTCTAAATATTTTGATATTCCATAAATACTTTTTATTCTTGGTGTAATTTCACTTGTAATCCCTTCTTTTTTGAGTGACTTCTCTATAATTTCTTTCATTTCTTTTAGACATTCTTTACTTTCTTCTTCTATTTTATTCCTTGTTTCTTTGGCATATTTATAAGTATCTGGCTCTAGATACATCAAAGATAAGTCGCGTAGTTCTACCTCTGTTTCATTATCACCTAAGTAGTTTGCTGTTGGAGTCATAATATCCAGTGTTTCTTTCGCATTTTCTAGTTGTTTTTCCTTTTTCTTGTATTGTAATGTTCGCATATTGTGTTTACGATCCGCTAATTTTATTTGAGGAATTCTTGCATCTGTTTTGATTCCTGTGACTAATTTTCTGATATTTGCCATATTTTTTTCTTGTTTACTGAAATAGTTTAATCCACTAATTTTAGAGACACCATCAGTTAGTATTGCTACATCATCATTATATTCTTTAGCAATATCTTCTTTTGTAATATCGGTGTCTTCAATCGTATCATGCAAAAGACAGGCACAAAGAGTATCTCTATCTGCATATCGTTCTGCCATTAAGTATGCTACATATAATGGATGACTAATATAGGGGTCACCACTTTGTCTAAATACTCCGCTATGTAAACTTTCTGCATCTTGATAAGCACGCATAATCATTTTAGCATCTTCTTCTTTTGTATAATTATTTACTAGCATCATTAAATCATCAATCGTCGGATTTTTCATTTTGTTCCTCCTTATCAAAAAAATGACAGTCTTAAGCCTTTTGGACCTAAAACCGCCATTTTTTGTTTCTATTTCTTTCTTTTGGACACAATAATGGTGCGAATGATATATTTTTTAGACATTGATTTTGTGTCATTAATACTACCATAGGCACCTCCAAAATAGTTATATTAATGTTACCACTTTTTCTCTAAATGTCAAATATTTTATTTCAATTTTTCGAATTTTTCGTTACAGTTCAGTCAAGGAAATGAAAAATAATCCACAACAAAAAATCAA
>CAZWXX010000169.1:0-2195 GCA_964637865.1 uncultured Muribaculaceae bacterium
CCTGACAAAATTAGATACATTCTTTTTTATGATATGAAGTTTCCTTCATCTATATGCATCATATCATATTATTTTGTTTTTTACAAGTTTTATAATTTTACGATTATCGATAAAAATATATTGACTTTTGATAAAAAACAAGTATATTATTTAGATGAGGTGAAAAAATGAAAAAAAGTTTTATTGCAAGAATAATATCTATTTTATTAGTGATTCTGTTTAGTATTGGTACTGCTTGTTTATTCTTTATTCCATCTCTTTATGATTATTTTAAAGAGGGAAGTGTGTTGCCATTTCAGGAGCAGAGTATTTTATACAAATTCGCATTTATTACTTGTTACATCAATTGTTTGATTATTATTTCTCAGCTTACTCGACTATTTCATATTATTTATAAAGATAGTCCTTTTCGAAGAGAGATTGAGACTTCTTTGAAGGTGATGGCAATTTTATTTATGATGTTATTTATAATTGTTGGTGTGAAGGCTATTTTTATTCCTACTTTGTTATCTTTTGTAGTTGTTCTTTTATGTCTTTTAATTTCCCTTAGCTTCTATGTTTTAGCAGAGGTGATTAAAGTAGCAATTCACTATAAAGATGAAGTGGATTGGACTGTGTAGGTGATAATATGATTATTGTGAATTTAGATGTTATGATGGCCAAAAGAAAAATTTCTTTAAATGAATTAAGTGAACGGACTGGAATTACAACAACAAACTTATCTATTTTAAAAACTAATAAAGCAAAGGCAATTCGTTTTTCTACATTGGAAGTGATTTGTCAAACATTGGATTGCCAACCAGGAGATATTTTGGAGTATCGAGGTGATGATAATGGAAAATGATTCTATTCAAATTAGTAAAAACTATGTTTTTCTCTCTCTTTTCTCTGCTTTACTTATTGTTATTTTTCATAATTTAGATATTGATTGGTATTTGGCTAATATTATTCTTCCTTTTTCTATTCTATTAATTAGTAATATCTTAATTTATAAAGATAGTTCTAAAATCAATAAAAAGGCTTATTGGTTGCTTATTCCTATTTTGCTTATCTTATGGAGTGATCCGATTATTCATATTGATATAAGCAATCAAGTATTAAATGTTATTTTTTTGCCTATTTTGATTGCTATGTTTTTCTTTTTGCTTACCAATCAATTTTATCATATTTCTTTTCGTAATTTTTCTCTTGTTTTTAAGCTTTTTCCAACTGGAATCTTTCATAATCTAACTTTCTTAACAAATATTGTGGAAAAAGGAAAAGGAAAAAAAGTTCTTCCTATTTTAACTGGAATAGGGATTGGAGCAGTTTTATCTTCTATTATTTTGTTTTTACTTGTTATGGCTGATGATTATTTTGAGGTATTTATTCATAACATATCATCTTTGTTTCAATTTGATTTTGGTAATATTAAACTTTTTATTATTTCTTTTATTATCTTGTTTAGTATTTCTGTTAATATTTTGAAAATGCGAGAAGTTGAGATAGAACAGAGAGAATCTTATTCTATTGATAAGATAATTATTATTACTATTTTGTTTATTGTTGACCTTATCTTTGTTTTATTCCTTTTTTCCGAAATTTCTAAGTTATGTGGAAATTTCTTGAAGATACCAAAGGGATATATTTATTCTAGTTATGCTAGAGAGGGATTTTTTGAACTCTTCTTAGTTTCTTCTATTAATTATACTATTATCTCTTTTACGATTTATCGAACTAAAGATATGTTATCTCATAAAATTGTAAGAATCTTACTTTTGTTACTTATTGTATTTTCTGCTTTATTGATTTTTAATTCTTATTATCGTATGTTTTTATATATTGGTCATTATGGTTTTACCGTTCTTCGGTTGCAAGTTGTTATTTTTTTAGCGATGGAGTTTATCTTATTTGGGCTTATTGCAAAGAAAATAATCTGTGGATTAAAAAATGATGCTTTTCTCTGTTTTATTATTATGACCTCTTTTTATATTATAAACTTATATTTATGTAATAATTTCTTCATTCATGCTATTTCTAACATTTTTTAGTTTTGTTTCTTCTTTTTCGTTATGAATTGAAAAGGGGGTGAATAGATAGTAATGGAATCGTAAATAAATTGTTTTCATCTCCTTGTTCTCTTGTTTATAGGGGCACTTTCTCTTTTTCTTTTTTAATGGTATACTAATAGCAGGTGATTGAATGAAAACGGTGGA
>CAZWXX010000170.1:0-2152 GCA_964637865.1 uncultured Muribaculaceae bacterium
CTTCCTTTTTGTTCTTTGGTAGATTCTATTGTTAGAAATTTATTTGCAATTGTTTGAAGCTCTGTTAGCAGTTTTTTATATCCTGCCAGGGTAGAATCAGATTTGAAGAATACTTGGTTATTTTTGTATTCTACTTGACTATCATTTATTTGTAGGTAAGTTAACATTTCATCTACTTTATTTAAAAACTCATTTAATGTAGTGGATAAATCTTGCATTTTTTCTTTTACTTTTTGTAGTTCTTTTATATCTTTTTTTGTATACATCAAATCTAAATATAAATCATAATAATACTCTTTATCGTTTAATTTTTCTTTATCTACTAATTCTCTTATTGTTTTTTCATCGCATAATTCTTCAATATTTCCAAGTAATTTTTTCATTTTTTCTTTTACATTATTAATTGTAGAGTGACTTAATATAAAGTCAGGATGATCTTTTTCAAGATTTTCTGCTGATAAAATTTTAGTAAATTCATCTTTTGTTAAATACGAGTTTATCTCTTTTACATTATCAGATAATTCTTTATAATATTTTTTTACTGCTTCTTCGATATAAGAACAATCTCCTTTTGATTTAATTTCTATTTGGAAGTTATCTGTTGCTAAATCTTTATTTGTGTAGTTCATAATTTCTTTTTTTAGTATTTGTTCTTGTTGTAATTGTTTGATTACTGCTATTACTAGTATGCTTATTAATAGTGTTGCAATGATTCCTAATGTAATTAATATTTTCTTTACTATTTTTTTAGGTTTTCTTTTTACATTTTTTTCCATAACCTTCTCCTTCTATACTAGCATTATAGCATTTCTCTATCTAAATTTAAATCTTTATTTCTAAAGAAAACCGTAATTTTACTATTTTACGGTTTTTACAATGTTCTATCTGAATTTCTTTTTTATATTTGCCAATTAATTGGCTTCATATTGTGCTCTGTTAAGAACTTATTTGTTTTTGAAAATGGTTTGCTACCAAAGAAGCCATTATAAGCGGAAAATGGAGAGGGGTGTGGGGACTCAATTACATAATGAAGTGGATTTGTAATTAATGCTTTTTTACTTCTAGCATATGCACCCCATAGAATGAATACAACTGGTGTTTCTTTTTCGTTGATTTTTTTTATAACAGCATCTGTAAATTTTTCCCAACCTTGATCTTTATGAGAAGCTGCTTTATCTTTTTCTACAGTTAATACTGCATTTAATAATAGAACTCCTTCTTTTGCCCACGGTATTAGAGAATTATTTGTTGACATTTTAATTCCTACATCACTTTCTATTTCTTTAAATATATTTTGTAGTGAGGGAGGACGTCTTACTTCATTTCGAACAGAGAATGACAATCCTTGGGCTTCTCCTACTCCATGATATGGATCTTGTCCTAATATTACAACCTTAATCTCATCATAGGATGTATAGCGAAAAGCATTGAATACCTCATTTTGTGGTGGGAATATTATTTTTGTCTTATATTCTTCCTTCACGAATTCCATTAAATTTTGGAAGTATTCTTTTTCATACTCATTTTTTAATATTTCATCCCATTCATTTCCAATCATAGTTTCACTTCCTCGTTTTATTTATTTGTTTCTGTGCAAGAGGCAATTATCTTATTTTTATCGAAATCTAGTACACCAAATTCTATTTTATTATATTCTGTCGCATAATAATCGATAAAAATATCACAGGAGTTTTCTTTGCATTTATTATATATATCTTTTAGTTCTTCTAAATTGTCATATTCAAATTTTAATAAATTGCTACTTTCTGCTTTTGGTGGGAAGTTTTTTATTTCTTCTTTTACTGTATTATATTCTTCTAACATAATTTTTATATTGTCTTTTTTTAACTGAGCCCAATTAATTGGAGTTCCATCTGTAAATTCTATAGAAAAACCGAATATTTTTTGATAAAACTCTATTGCTTTTTCTATATTTTCTACTGTAAGTTCATTTACTATATTCATTAAACTCATATTCTACTCTCCTATTTGTGATACTTTTCATTGTTCATTATTTTATACGCTCGATAAATCTGCTCTAATAACATTACTCGAAATAACTGATGGGGAAACGTCATTTTTGAAAAGGACAAGTGAAGATTTGCTCTTCTTTTAATTTTTTCACTTAAACCGTAACTTCCACCAATGATAA
>CAZWXX010000171.1:0-2111 GCA_964637865.1 uncultured Muribaculaceae bacterium
TTGTTGGTCGTCTCTAAATAAGTTACAATCACTTTTGCTTTCAAATTCGAAGCACCTTGTTTGATATTCTCTTTATAATTTGGAAAATGCTCATCAATCTTAGAATCAATAGAAAGAGCGGTTTTTAACACTTGTAGTTTCGCACTACTACTTAATTCATGAAAAGTTTTACCACGAATTGTTCCGCCGTGAAATAAAAACTGATTTATTGTGCTAACACCACTTTTCAATCGTTCTCGAAGCGAAGGATCTTGCTCAGTTCCAGAAGCATAACGCTCTTGCTCTAGAAAGTAATTTACAACATCTTGCTCACTAGCAGGAGAAGTTGTACTCAAATTAGAGCCAGAATAAGAGCTAGATCCATTCATAGAATTACTAGAAGAAGAATTTTCACTTGTCATATTATTTTGTTCTTGCTCCTCTATATCTTTCTTTTCTTGTTCTGCTTCTGCCGCTTTTCCTGCCTTTTCAATCTTTTTTTCTACTTCACGAACATCAATCTCAATACTTTCTTGATCTTTTTCTTCGATAACAAAGAAAAAGATTCCCATAACAATAAGAGTAAGTAAAATCCCACTCAAGAAGATTAAAATATATTTTTTATTTCTATTAAAAAATTCTTTTATCCTCATCACACATCACCTACTTCTATTGTACGACATTTTCTCTAATTTGTATACCAATTGGGCAATGATCACTTCCGTAAACAGAAGAATATATCATTGCATCTTCTACCTGGTTAGTCCACCTTTTCGATGCTAAAAAGTAATCAATTCTCCAACCGATATTCTTTTCTCTAACTCCTCTCATATAACTCCACCATGTATAATGATCTTTATCATCTGGATAAAAATGGCGATAAGTATCAACCAGTCCTATTCCAAGTAACTTAGAAAACTCCTCTCTTTCTTCATCCGTAAATCCAGCATTTCCACGGTTTTGTTTTGCATTTTTAATATCAAGTTCTGTATGTGCTACATTAAAATCTCCACAGATAACAACTGGCTTTTTCAAATCAAGACTCTTTAAATACTTTCGAATCTCTCTTTCCCATTCCATTCTAAAATCCATTCTAGCAAGTGTTCTTTGAACGTTAGGAACATAGACATTTACTAAATAAAATTCCTGATACTCTAAAGTAATCATTCTGCCTTCTGCATCAAACAGCTCATTTTTCATTCCATAAGTTACCGATAGTGGCTTTCTCCTAGTATAAATCAACACTCCAGAATACCCTTTTCTCTCTGCTACATTCAAGTATTCGTAATACCCCTCAGGATGAAAATCATATTGTTCTCTTGTTGCCTTGACTTCCTGCAAACAAATGATATCCGCATCGACATCTTCGAAAAAGTCCCGAAATCCTTTCTTTAAACATGCTCTAAATCCTGCCACATTCCAAGAGACTAATTTCATTTCATCACCTCTTTGACTACATCTTCCAAAAATGGTTGAAAAGCCCCAGGAAGTGCATAATCTTTTTTAAGAGTGTCAACCTCTACCCAAGTGTAATCGTTCATTTCACTCTCCACCCTTATGATAAAACTTTCCATTTGCCATTTTAAGTGTGTAAAAATATGGGTATACGAAATACTAGAATAAATAGAATCTACAAAAGCTGAACAATCTAATAAATATTGTTCTACTTCTTCTTTTTGATAAATCCCCAAAAGATTAGGAGGCTCCCATAAATTCTTAAGTAATCCACTATCACTCCTTTTATGAAGCGCAATTTTGTTACCGCAAATCAGTAATAATACAGTATATTTTTCAAGTTTCTTAGTAGGCTTTTTCCGTCTAACAGGAATTTCCATAAATGTATGATTTTCTTTTGCTTTACAAAACTGACTCAAAGGACAAAGATGACATTTAGGCATACCATTTGGAATACATACTACTTCGCCAAGCTCCATCAAAGCCTCATTAAACATGCCCGATTCTTTAGGAACTATTTTCATAAGACTTTCCCGAACATTTTTCCGCACCACCACTTCATCTATATTTTCCCTACTATTTTTGAGTCTTGAGTAAACACGAAGGACATTCCCATCAATGGTTACTTCTGGTAGAGAAAAACAGATGGAGGCAATGGCACTAGCTGTATATTCTCC
>CAZWXX010000172.1:0-2094 GCA_964637865.1 uncultured Muribaculaceae bacterium
ATGTCGAATTTTTTATATTCATTGTAAAACTTAGAAATTACTACTCGAGATTATTTTGATTTCATGATACACTTATTCTAGGTGATGGTATGGAAAGTAGAAGTGAAAAAAATAAGAAACAACAAGAAAATATTGAAGAAGAAGAAAGACGTGAAAAGAGAAAGAAAATTGCCAAAATTATTTTTATTGTTCTTTTGGCTTTATTCTTTTTATTTTCTATTAGTTATTATTATATTACTTATATTGCAACCAAACATTTTATTGTAAAAGAAGAGGCTATTACAAATGAAAAAATCCCTGATAGTTTTCAAGGATTTAAGATTATACAGTTTTCTGATTTGCATTATGGTAGTACTTTTTTTCTTCCTGAGCTGAAAGAAGTTGTACGGGAAATTAATAAAAGAAAGCCAGATTTAGTTTTTTTTACAGGAGACTTAATTGATAGTAATTATGATTTAAAGACGAGTGAAGCTGAAAAGATTATGAAAGAGCTTAAAAAGATTCATGTTAGTACTGGAAAATATGCTGTTGCTGGAGAAGAAGATATTGAATCTTTTCAAACTATTATGAACCAAAGTGACTTTACTATTTTAACGAATGATTATGATTTAGTGTATTGTAACGATAATCATCCTATTTTACTTGTTGGACTCGGTAGTCTTTCTGTTCATAGAGATATAGATCATGCTTTTCGTTATTTTAAAGAAGAGAGTCATAATTCTAATATTTATACTATTACTCTTCTCCATGAAGCAGATAGTATTTCTGATATTAAAAGTAATTATTCAACTGATCTTGCGCTTGCTGGACATTCACATAATGGTGAAATCCGCCTTCCTTTTATTGGTGGGCTTGGTAAGATGGATGGTGCTTTAGAGTATCATGATGCCTTTTACGAACTAGATCATACTAAACTCTACATTTCTAGTGGGCTTGGTAGTAGTCAGTATCATATGAGACTTTTTAATCGTCCTAGTATTTCATTTTTCCGTCTAAGAAAATAGCTTTTTAAAGAATTTAGATTTCTTACTATTTTCTTTTTTGTGCTCATAAATTGGTATTTTTTTAATTTGTTTATTATATAAGTATACTTCTACTTGTCCTTTTTTCTCTCCAGTTAGAGAGGGATCAATTTTAGTTAATGTTTTTATATTCTCTAGTTCTTCTTTTGTTAAAGGATAAGAGAAAGATTCTTTTATATAAAATTTTCGATCTAAATCAAAGTTTTTATGATCTACAATTAAATAGGTTTGATAAGATTTATACATTTTTTCATAAAGAGCTTTATGGTTTTCATACGTATTACTATCATCTAATGTGACAATGGTTAAATTTAGATTATTTTTGCTTGCTGTTGAGACAAATGTTTTTCCAGCACTAGGTGTATATCCAGTTTTTCCACCTGTTGTAAATTCATACGATTTTAATAGTTTATTGCGATTATACCAAAGATAAGTTTTTTCTTTGTTTTTTGATATATATTTATATGTTTTTGATATTTTTCTATAGAGAGGATAATTTTTATAAGCATAACTAGAAAGAATTGCCATGTCATATGCAGTAGAATAATTTTGTGTTTTTTCATCTAGCCCATGTGGATTTGCAAAAGTAGTATTTTTCATGCCAATATTCTTTGCTTTTTGATTCATTTTTTCTACAAATTTTTTTTCATTTTTACAAACATTATTGGCAATTACTACAGCGGCATCATTTCCACTTCTAAGCATTAATCCATATAATAAATCATTTAAACTCATTTTTTCTTTATACTCTATATAAATATTGGTTCCATACATTTCTAATACTTCTTCTCCTGCTTGATAAATGTCTTTTGGCTTAGCATTATCTAAGGCAACTATTGCTGTCATAATTTTAGTAATAGATGCAATTAAATGTTTACTATTACTGTTTTTTTGATAGAGGATTCTTCCACTATCTATATCCATAACAATACTATTATGTCCACTATCTGTTAGAGCAAAAACATTCATTGGAAATAAAAAGAGACAAGCAAAAAGAACTATTTTTTTCAAGTAACATCACCTGTTTCATTATATGCAAAAAGGATTATACCTATTCTCGGTATAATCCATG
>CAZWXX010000173.1:0-2062 GCA_964637865.1 uncultured Muribaculaceae bacterium
GTGAAATAATCGGCTTTTTTAATATTTAAACATATCTTTATATACTATTTTATCTTAAAACATCTATCTTTAAAGATACTACTATTATCAAAGTAATTATCACATAACTCGTTAGATTTATACTATATCATAATTATTTTATCGAAATTAAGTTTTTGCCAACCTACTTGTGTTTTACATCGCATAGTCATAAATAAACTTCTTTTATATGTCCATACTAATAATAGGTGATTCTATGAAAATATCGTTAGGTTATGCTTGTCGTTCTGAAACATTAGAAAATATTACGACTTCCACCAATTATACTTATACAAGTTACGCAAAAGAAAAAGATGATAAAAAACTGGATCGTATCATTATTTCCAATCTTTTGGCATTAAAAGAAATTCTAATTTATAATATTAAAAATAACATTCACTTTTATCGTCTTTCTTCTAATTTGATTCCACTAGCAACAAAGGAAGAGGTCCATTTTGACTATACAACTCGTTATCATACTTATTATGATTCCATCGCTAATCTAATTTGTAAAGGTAATCTTCGCGTTGACTTTCATCCTAGTGAGTATTGTGTATTAAATAGTGTGAAAGAAGAAGTCGTCAAAGCAAGTGTTGAGATTTTAAAATATCATTACAGAATTTTGGAAAATTTAAAGATTAAAGATAAAGTACTCATTCTTCATGTTGGTAGCAATGTCTTTGGAAAAAGAAACTCCTTGATTCGATTTATTCATAATTTTAAACGCCTTCCCAAAGAAATCCAGGAGTGTATTGTACTAGAGAATGATGATAAGGTTTTTACGGTAGAAGATATTTTGTATTTAAGTGATGTTTTAAAAGTTCCAGTTTGTCTTGATTATCATCACTATCTTTGTAATAAAAGTACACTTGATTATGAAAAAATTATAAATAGTTGGTCCACTACACCGAAGATGCATTTTTCTTCCCCAAAAAGTAAATTAAAAAAGGAATTTAGAAGTCATCACGACTATATTGATAGTGATCAATTTATTGCATTTTTGGAAAGCATTAAGCATTTAGATTGCGATATTGATATTATGATTGAAGCAAAGAAAAAAGACGAAGCCCTATTTCGTTTGGTCCGAGAATTAAAATATAAAACGGATTATCAATTTATAGATGAGACGTCTTTTATTATTTAAGTATTTTTCTATTTGTTTAGCACTTCTAAGATTTGTTCTATTGAAATTGGTCCTGATCTTTGAACCTTTATCTTGCTTGTTGTACAATCAATTATGGTACTAACCTGTCCAAAAGAAACACTTCCCTCTAGAATTGCATCTAGGTTTGGACACTCTTTTTCTATTTCTTCTAAAGTTTTACATACCTCCTTTCCACTTTGATTTGCACTTGTCATAAAGAGTGGACTTCCTACTTTTTTTATTAACTCTTTTAAAACTTCAGTTGGTGCTAGTCTTACTGCCAATTCATGGTGTTCTTGTTCTCCACGATTATTGATATAAGAAAATGCCTCTTTTTTCTTGTTTAAAACTAGGGTAACTGGTCCAGGCATAAAAGCATGTACTAGTTTTTCTACTCTTTCATCTACAATCGCAATACTTTTTATCTGTTCATAATCTGCGCACATTACAGGGAAGATTTTATCAGAAGAACGACTTTTTATATTAACAAGTTTATCATATGCTGTTTTGGAATTTACACGGACACAAATACCATAAACAGTATCAGTTGGAACACTAATGACACCATCGTTTCTTAGTATTTCTACTAGTTTTTCGATTTTCTCTTCTTTCAATATTTTCATACTTACTACCTACCTATTATTTTAACGCATTATACTAGTTAATTCATAAAAATAGAAAAATCATCCAAAATATGGTACTTTATATTTGAAAGAATAAAAAGATAACAAAATGAATGATTTATTAGATAATACCACAAAACTGAAAAATATTGAAGAACTTTATCACAGAATTTTAATAATTGTAGAGAAATTATATGCTGAGAATGTTCCACATTCTGTAAAGAAAAGAAAAAATAAGGAAAAATCAAAAATAACAGACTCTCATCAACTCCTAATA
>CAZWXX010000174.1:0-2049 GCA_964637865.1 uncultured Muribaculaceae bacterium
CCTTTAAAACCGTTGGTATATATAGCTTTACTAAAAACTGTCAGTCAGTGAGTACAGTAAATGGATCATTCTGACTTCCATCTCCACCACCTACGATAGAGCCTGGTGCAAGAGAAATTGCAGGACGAATACCAAGTGGATCACTAATATCTTTGACATATGAATTAACACTCACATAAAAAGCATAAGAATAACGATCTGCGATATCTGACGGCGTTAAAAGCCAGGAAGCATCACTAGTTATACTAGTTAGCTCAATCTCATCCATTGTTAATAGTGCAATTGGATACATTAAGGCTCCATTTCCATTTTCTTCACTTACTGTAAACTGATCCAGCTTATTACTACATTTCAAATTCGGTTTGTATGCATTATATGCTCTATCATATGCCCAAAATTTTGTATAATTATTTGTACTAGAATCTTCATCTTTACTCTTTAATGGTCCATTATAAATACTCCGATCATTACACCAAATAGTGTCTTCTAGCCTGTCAGTATAATCTACCATATTCGCTTGATACCATGTATCTATCGTCTGTTTAATTTTAGAATCATTCGTATTTGTAAACATTTCACTCTTCGCATCTTCTATATTTTTTCCTCCACTTAACTTTAAGTGATAAATAGATGAACTATTACTAAAGTAATGAATATATCCTACCTGTGTACAATTATTTTCAGTACTAAAACAACTATAATGATATTTCGTTGCAATGGTTTTATAATCACTACTCCAGTCTAGGGGACTACTCTCATAAGTATCTTTTAAGATATACTTACTTCCATCCCATTCGACATCATTTCCATAGATCCATTTCTTATTTTTTCCCTCTTGTAATAAACTCTCATATGTCTCTCCATTACTCATTCCTATATAACTAGTGAGAGAATTACTAGAAGATAAAACATACTGAATATTACTACAACTCACTCCCCCATCTGGACACATATAACTTTCCTCTACTGAACTATATTTAGAATACCATTCACTACTTTTTATAGTATTAGGATTTTGAATCGTGTACACTCCATTTTCATAAACAATCTCTTTTCCGTAGTTCCATGTCTTATCTCCACTTTCTAGAGTCTCATTATTATTAAGTGTTAAGTAATAAAGACGTGAACTATCAGCACTTGCTATATAAGAAACATTATTACAAGAAGTACCATTACTTAAACATGTGTATTTTCCTTTTACATGATTCTTAACTTCTGACCACTCTGTGGCAACAACTTCACTTCCATCACTATTCTCAAGTACATATTGTCCTAACCCTTCATCCCATCTAATACGATCTCCATAATAATATTTTGTAGAAGACTGCATATGAGCAGAAGATAAAATACTGTTTATAGCCCAACTTCTGCCAATATGTTCATACCAATGTGGAATATATTTTGAACTATAAGTATAGCGTGTTCCATACATATATCCTACATCCGCAGGAGAACCAGAACTAGAATTAAATGCACTTTTTCCTATTTGTGTGGCATCCCCTGTTGTATTCGTACATCCTCCTGCATCGTTTGGTGTTCCATTATATATCATCTTCACGCCACCTGTCTCAGTCGTTCTAACGATCTTCCAACAGAATCCTCCAAACTTGACATTGTTATTCTTTACCGCTCCTCTGTAATACAAAACAGGAAACTCTTCATTCTTGGTTGGAGCATGAATGTATACTCCTTTTCCATTGATATTAGATGAAGCATTTTTAAAGTCAATTCCTGAAGTGGATGACACAAACTCACTCTTAATATCATCTGGTACTGCTTCATTTTGCATCATCTTATAAAATGTCTGTACAGTATATACTTCTCCTGTCATCGATTTCTTAATACTAACTTTTCCCCAAGTTGCTTTTAGCACTACATCATCTTCTGGCATATAGAATCTCTCATGATCCATTCTCTTCACATTTTTACTAGCAATAACCCATCCTTTAAATTGATATCCTTCACATACTGGAATTTCTTCACTAATGTTTACTAGTTCAAAGACACTCTTGTTTTCCTCTCTTGGTACTCCACTTACTCTACAGTCTT
>CAZWXX010000175.1:0-2030 GCA_964637865.1 uncultured Muribaculaceae bacterium
TGAAAGAGTTTCTGCTAGTATGGAAAATCATAAAACACGAGGTCCTGTTTATTCTAAGAAATAATGGGACTTTTTGTATGGATTTTTCTTTTTTTCTCATACTAATATTGGTGATATTATGAGTTTATGGGAAAGAAAAATAACAGGGGAATGTCCTCAAGTTTTAATGAAAGATAAAACAGTGGATGTCTTGATTATAGGTGCTGGAATTACAGGCCTTACTACAGCATATTACTTAAAAGACCATCCTTCTATTTGTGTTGTGGATGCTTCTAGAATTGGCCATGGCGTTACTTTGAATACAACAGCGAAGGTTACTTATTTGCAGGAAAGGATTCATACTAAGATTTGTAATGCAACAAATGAAGCGAATGCAAAAATGTATTTAAAATCACAAAAAGAAGCGATTTTCTTATTAAAAACCATCATTGAAAAAGAAAAAATAGACTGTGATTTTAAGCGTACTCCATCTTATGTATTTGCTAATACCGAAAAAGAAGTAGCACCTTTAAAGACGGAAGTAGAATTTTTAAAAGAAGAAGGGATTGATATTAAAGAGAAAAGTTTACCTGAACATATTACAACCTATGCATCTTACGCAGTAGAAGATACTTACACTTTTCATCCTTTAAAATATTTAGAAGGCTTATACAACGTCTTACAAAAGAAAAAGATTCCTATTTATGAAGATAGTAGAATCTTAAAAATAGAAGAGAAAGATGGGAAGTATTATTGTTATTCGGAGAATGCTTGTATTAAAGCTAACAGAGTAGTACTTGCTTGTCATTATCCTTTCTTCTTATTTCCTTTTCTTCTTCCCATAAAGTCATCTCTCGAGAAATCTTATATTGTGATTAGCAGGGTAGACAAAGATTACGGATATAGTTGTATTAGTTCTGCTAGTCCTACTTATTCTTGCAGGTTTTATCAAGATGGGAGAAATTGTTATCAAATTTCTTTGGCAGAAAGTCATAATACAGCCTATCATCAAGACGATGAGAAACATTTTGAGAGAGTACAAAGTATCTTTGGATTACAAGAAAATGATATCGTAGAAAAGTATAGCAATGTAGATGTGATCACGCCAGACCATATGCCGTATATTGGCAAGATAAAACACAATATGTATATTGGAGTAGGCTATAACACTTGGGGAATGACGAATGGAGTCTTAGCAGGGAAAATACTTTCTGATATGATTTTATATAAAGAGAACGAATTTGTAAAAATTTTTGACCCTCTTCGGAAAAATATAACACGTTATGCCAAAATGCCATATTACTTATTTAGTCAGACTAAGTCTTATTTAGGGGCGAAAGTATTCAAGAAGAAAGATTGGTATCCTTCTACTTTGACTTTTAAAAGAGAGGACGGAAAGAGTCTTGGAATTTATATTGATGAGCAAAAGAAGAAACATATCGTTTACAATACTTGCCCTCATTTAGGTTGCAGCCTCATTTTTAATCATCAAGAGAAAACTTGGGACTGTCCATGTCATAGTTCTAGATTTACGATAGATGGAGAATGCATCAAAGGACCTAGTATTTGTGATATTAAGTATGAGTAATTGACCTGCCTATAGGTCTTTTTTCTTTTGATAATATGTGCTATGATGGGAATGGAGAAGAAGTATATGAAAGAGATAATAGAACCTTTATTGAACTGGTATCAAATAAATAGAAGAAGCCTTCCTTGGAGAATGGATAAAGACCCATATCATATCTGGATATCTGAAGTGATGTTACAACAGACTAGGATTGAAGCAGTAATTCCATATTATGAACGTTTTATGAAAGAACTTCCTACCATTTCAGATTTAGCCCAAGTGGAGGATGATAGATTAATGAAACTTTGGGAAGGCCTTGGATATTATAACAGAGCACGAAATTTAAAGAAAGCAGCAATAGGAATTGTAGAGAAGTTTAATGGGAAATTTCCAGATAACTTTGAAGATATTGTTGCACTTCCAGGAATCGGAGAATATACAGCTAGTGCCATTGCCTCCATCTGTTTTTCTCTACCAGAAGTAA
>CAZWXX010000176.1:0-2014 GCA_964637865.1 uncultured Muribaculaceae bacterium
TCTTTATAATTTTGGAATACCCTTACCCCTTATAATCTAGAACAGAGCGAAATTTTAAAGAAAGTGTTAAGCCAAGTGGATTGTGATAATAAAGAAGTTATGGAAGACATTGTACAGTCTTGTCTTCTTAGTTTATTAACGAATGATAATGTTTGTCCTAATACAGTTTATAATAGACTGAAAAGTAAAACACAAAAAGAAAAAGATTTCTTTTCGGATGCTTGTAGTATGGAAGAATTACAAGATAGCTCTTCTTGCTGTTTGACGATGGAAGACTATACAGATTCCTTGCTTGCTGGTGATATTTTAAAAGAAGAACTTGATAAAACAAGAACCTCTGTTATTTCTAAACAGAAGTCTAAATTACAAAGAAATAAGGAGCTTATTTATAAATTCATTATAGAGGGAGAGGATTGTTCTAGTCTTTCAGAAGAATATGGTATTAGTACCAATAATATTAATGAGATTCTTCGAAACTATAAGGAGTATTTGGCTACAGAATATTATGATTATTACTATAGGATTGCACCTAATGCTTTATCTCAGATAAAAAGGGAATACTTTAATGGAGAATTTACTACATCTAAAAAGGGAGCGTTGGTTCCTAAGTATTTATCAGCGGTGTTTCCAGCTTGTTCTAGTGCGACATCAAATGGAAAACGTGTTTATGAAAATATTTGTTATGTAGAAGAGAGGGTATATCAAAAAAGAATTACTAGAATTGGGTAAGAGCATTTCTTACTTTTTTTGTATTATGAAGTGTTACTACTATTACATTGATTCCAATAGCAAAGATCAGGCCCCATAGACCTATTTTTAAAAGGGATAATAAAAATAAAAGAGTCGTTCTTGTGATCATTCCTAGGAGGGATGATATCATGGCATCTTTACTTTTCCCCATAGCATCTAAGGCAGATGAGAGAGGAGCTTGAATATATTGGAAAAGACAAACTGGTGCCAGTATTTGCATGTATGTAGTGCCTTTTGTTGTATGATAAACGATTTTTAGAAAGAATTCTGGAAATAGAACAAAAAGAACGGTTATGGGAATTCCTAATAGGAGAGAAAAAAATATTGCTTGTTTTATTTTTCTTTTTACTCCTTTTTTATTTCCTTTTGCATATTCTCGGGACACAACAGGTAGAAGTGCTTGTGATATTGCCATTGTAAAAAAAGAGGGAAGTAGTAAAAGAGGCATTACATAACCTGATAGAATTCCATATTCTGTTGTAATAAAAGAACTTTTATATCCTACTAATATTAAGACATTTGTTAGAATAATTGGTTCTAAGAAATAACCAATACTTCCTATTAGTCTTCCTGTTGTATTTGGAAGTCCAATGGATAAGCTTTCTTTGATGTATTTTTTACTTGGATAACAATCACTTTTCTTGATTTTTACGTTTTTGGGTAAAAAGAAAAATAGAATTAAAATGGAGGATAATTCACTGATTACATTTGATAATATAATGAAACATACTGCATATTTTAGTCCTTTTTCTATAAATAGAGGGATACCTAAAATCATTAGAATGAGACGTACGATATCTTCTAATAAATTGGATATTACATGAGGGGTCATTCTTTCTTTTCCAAAGAAGTAGCTTCTACAAAGACTTGAGATACTGGTAAAAGGTATTACTAGGGCAATTGCTAGAATCCCGTAGTAAGTATCGGGATTATGTAATAGATTATTCGAAAGAAAGGGGGCAAAAAGAATAATTATAATGATTAAAATGATGTTTACGATCATTGTGATAGGGATAATAGAGAAGAATAGTTTTTTATTATTTTTCGTGTTTTCGGCAATTAGTTTTGATAAGGCAATGGGAAGACCAAATTGACTGATTCCAATAAAAAGTGAAAATGTTGGAAGAATCATCATGTAAAGTCCTAGTCCATCTGTTCCAATTAATCTACTCATTATGATTTTAATGATCATTCCTAATAGTTTTGTTAGAAAGCCACCAATTAGTAGAATAATCGTTGATTTAATAAACTTTTCTTTCATAGC
>CAZWXX010000177.1:0-2004 GCA_964637865.1 uncultured Muribaculaceae bacterium
TAACAACGATAATATCATCCACGCAAACTTCTTCAGGAGAGACTTTCACCTCTTTACCATTCTTTAGCAAATTTGCATAATCTGGTCGAATTTCCATCAGTTTACTAATCTCTTCCTCGCTTTTTTCGCAAGCCCGATCAGTGAATAACTCTCCAACCTGATATAGAATCATCACCATCACCGCTTCCGCGTACTCCTCAATGAAAAAGGCACCAATCGTTGCAAGAGACATTAGAAAATGTTCATCCAGTAAAAATCTTTTGCCAAATCCCGTAATCGCATGAAAAATAACGTCATATCCAACAATGAGATAACTAATTACAAACAAACCTGTCTTAAAAATAGAAGAGGGAAGAAGTAGGGCAATGACAAAGAGAAAAACACTACCAAGAATACGAAAGAGTTCCTGTCTTTTCATCTTGCTTCCTCCAAATGTTCTAGTGCCTTTTCTAAAATGTCCTTTACATGGTCATCCTTTAATTGATAGTAAACAAATTTCCCCTCTTTTCGAATGCTTACTAATTTATGATCACGCAAAATCCGTAGTTGATGAGATATCGCTGATTTTGTCATTTGTAATAAATAAGCCAAATCACAAACACACATCTCACTTTTATCAAGTGCCCATAAAATTTTCACTCTTGTACTATCACCAAAGATTTTAAAGAAGTCCGCAACATCAAAAGTAAGAGAATCATCGAGTAATTCTTTCCGTACTTTACAGACAATTTCTTCATGAATAACTTCACTGTCACATACTAATTGTTCTTTCATATTTTTACCTCCTATATATATTATAGTTGAGCAACTATTCACATGTCAACAAAAAAGAAAAAACTTATCAAAGTTAAAGTTTTATAGTATCAACGTCTTCCTTTTTCTTTTTATGATTTACTTTAGGTAAATCAGAGTCCCGGAAGAACTCATTCATTGAAATGTTAAGCTTCTTTGCAATAATATATAAAAATTCTAAACTGAAAGTCTGAAAACTACTATTTTCAATATTAGCAATAGTCCCCTCATTATATTGAATAAGATCAGCAAGTTGCATTTGCGTAAGACCAAACTTCTTTCGGATTCTTCTAATATTCTTTCCAACAATAACATAGATATATTTATTATCATTCTTCTTAATATCCATACCATCACCTACGTTAATTATCTTATGAAGGAGTGTAAAATGCACTACATTTAATATATGTACTTTTGGCAAAATATGGTAAAATTATAATACGAAGGAGGTTGAAAATATTGAAAAAGATGTTTTATATTCTTGCAGTTATTGGCATAGCCTTAATTAGCATTTTAGCATTTACAATTCCCAAAAACCCATTTGAAATGATGCCTTCTATTCTGTTCTTTGATAAACCATTATGGAGTTGCATTATCTTCTTTGGCTCATTCCTTTATCTAATTCTATTAAGTATCATCTACACGAAGTTAGAAAACCATTATGAGAAATAGTGTGGGAATATAATTTTTTAATATTCTATATGATATAGTAAAATAGAAAGAAGGAATCTTATATTTAATGTAAACTATATTTTATTATAGTCTCTGATAAAATCTAAATTGGAATGACATAAAAGTAGAAACACTAATACAATAAAAACAATATAAAAAAAGCACTTAGCAAGAACTAAGTGTCTAAACAAAGAATATTTAGAATATAGATATTCTTTTTATTATGTTCCGAGGTAGGAACATAATAAAACCACCCGCTATGCGGGTGAGAGCTGAAGAAGCGATAGCGTTAAGAGAAAAATAAATCCTCCTTTGATATAATAGACAATGGTCTGCCAACCAAAATCTAAAATCAAGGGAGGATTTATTTTATGAGACGAAAAAACGATGATGAAAGTTCATTATCTCATACGAGATGGAATTGTCAGTATCACATAGTCTTTACACCAAAATATCGAAGAAAGGCAATTTATAAAAAATTACGACGTGATATAGGAGTATATTTAAGGAGACTATGTGATTACAAGGGAGTTGAGATAG
>CAZWXX010000178.1:0-1988 GCA_964637865.1 uncultured Muribaculaceae bacterium
GCAACATATTATGCACAAACAACAAAAAGTGCAGTAACTAGAAGTGTTACTTATAGCAGAGGATCAACAGTAAGTAGTGTTGGAAAGAATAATGACTCTTGTACAATAGGTGCAGTATATAATGGAGCAACACAAGCAACGAGTTGTACTGTAACACTACCATCCATTACTTCCCTAACAGGATATGATAAAAAATTTTGGGCAACCTCTTCTAGTGCAACGAATGGAAGTGGACCGGGAGCGACTTTAACTTTATCAAGTGCTTCTACAGTAATGTATGCCGTAGCGAAAGATGTAGCAAGCCCGTATTGGAGCATAAGAAGTGTGTCGGGATCCAATAATCCAATAGGACCGAATGATAAAATAACTATTACATTTTATAGAAATGATACAGCCGGAAGTACAACAAGTATTCTTAATGCAAATCATATTACAGTGAAGGTAGGAACAGAGACAGTAACTCCTACTACTAAAACATTTACAGCAGGAACGGCAGATACATATGATCAACTTGTATTATCTGGGATTACAAAGGATGGAGTAGTCTCTATAATAATTGCTGCAAATACATTAGCAGATGGAAGTGGCAACAAAAATATAGAAACAACTCTAAATACTGGATTCACAACTAAGGCAGTAGCAGTATCTACAGGAAGCGTAAAAGGTGGAACCCTTACAATTAATAAATCAAGAGCATCAGTAGGAGAAAGCATTATCCTTACTCATAGTGCAAATAGTGGATTTACTTATCAAGGAGCAGATGCGGTATGTAATGGAAGTGTATCAGGAACCATTACCTCCTCAGCAACTTCTTATGCACCAACTAACGGTTGCAGTTCACTTAAAATTTATCCAAAATTTAAGAAAAATGACACTACAATATTCGAGATAAGTAAAATAAATAGTGATGGATTCACAGGGAATAAATTCGATGGCGCATCAATGTCTATAAAATATGATACGAGTAATTACATTTATATATTCAGAACAGACACTACCACAAATTCTAGAGGGCAACTGACTTCAAGGCAAGCTTATGATTTAACGGATTATACCAGTATAAAAACAAAGTTCTGGTGTCATCATTTAAACCCATCTACTGCAGGAGATGGAGTGATTCCAACGCTAGGAATCATGACTAATAATACAACATGGGTACATTCAGGGGAAAAGTATACACATTGTGCTATTGGTGAACCAATACCAGAATCAAATGGAATATGTTATATAGAAAATAATCAGACAAAAGAATATTCATTAAATGTGGCATCATATAGTGGAAATTATTATATAGGTGTTCAAATTCTTTCACATCATCATTCATTTGCATGTGATAACAGATATGTAAAACTAGTTGGAAAAATATATAGCTATTATGATACTGGTTTATAATTTTTTAAAAAACTACGAAATAAATAAATTCAGAATAAAACAATTTATGAATACTGGAAATTGGTTTTAGAAAAAAACTTTTTCCGGTATTTTTTTGTGTCAATTTGTAAAAAGTGTGATTTGTAAGAAAGACTTTTTTTCTAGTATAACATGGAATGAGAGGAGGAATCTAAATGATACTTGGATTAAAAGATTCTAATTTAAATTTAGAAAATGTGAAAAATATTTCACGACACAGTAAAATTAAATTAAAAAAATTAAGAGAGGGATTAAAAATATCAATGATTAGTGATACTATGTTTCATACCCTATTTCAAAGAGAAGAATATATCAAGTTTCCATGTAAACTACTTTCTTATATCATTGATTTAAGTTACGAAGAATTATTAGAATGTCTTAGTTTTTCTAAAACTGAAACAGGACGTGAGACAGAGGGGGATTATCAATATAGAAATGATTTAGTAGTTAATGTAGAGGATACTAAAGTGATTGTAGAGATGAATAATAATGATCATCCACGTATTAGAGAAAGAAATATCTCTTATAGGCAATTTCCAAAAATAATAGTTACACTTTGACAAAATAAAAACAACAAC
>CAZWXX010000179.1:0-1943 GCA_964637865.1 uncultured Muribaculaceae bacterium
AAAGAGGTGAAAGTCTCTCCTGAAGAAGTTTGCGTGGATGATATTATCGTTGTTAAAAGTGGAGAGAAAATTCCGCTTGATGGGATTGTAATAGAGGGAGAGTCTAGTATTGATACGAGTAGTCTAACGGGAGAGGCACTTCCTAGTCCTGTTACAACGTCTGATACCGTTTTAAATGGTTGTATTAATCTAAGTGGAACGATTACTGTTCGTGTTACGAAAGAATTTAAAGATTCTACCGTTCATAAAATTTTAGAAATGGTTAAAAATGCTAGCAATAAAAAGTCAACTTCTGAAAAATTTATTACAAAGTTTTCAAAATACTATACTCCGATTGTTGTTTTGGTAGCGATGGTGATTGCCTTTCTTGTTCCTTTCCTTTTCTCCTTAGCGTTTACTGACTGTTTGGAGCGGGCACTGATCTTTTTGGTAATTTCTTGTCCTTGTGCTTTGGTTATTTCTGTTCCACTTGGATTTTTCTGTGGAATTGGCGGAGCGAGCCGGAGAGGAATTTTGATTAAAGGGAGCAATTACTTAGAAAAGTTCTCTCAAATTGACTGCTTTGTTTTTGATAAAACGGGAACACTTACAAAGGGAACATTTGAGGTTAGCGATATTAAGGCACAAGGTATTTCTAAAGAAGATTTAATCTACTATGCTGCTTGCGCAGAGGTCGACTCTTCCCACCCTATCGCTCTATCCATCAAAAAGTATTACGGGAAAGAACTTTCTAAAAAGAAAATCAAACAAATACACGAAAAAAGTGGTTTTGGAACAAGTTGTGTGGTTGATAAAAAAACGGTCCTAGTTGGGAATGCTGCTTATATGTTAGAAAATCATATTGAACTTCCCTGTACTTTAGAGAAAAAGAGTACTATTTTTGTAGCGATTAATAATTGTTATCGTGGAATGATTGTGATTGATGATGTTTTAAAGGACGATGCACGGGAAGCTATTTCTGAATTAAAGCGATTAGGAATTAAAAAATGTGTTATGCTTACGGGGGATAAAGAAAGTGTTGCAGAATCTATTAGTCATGAAGTGCAAATAGATTCTTATTATGCCCAGTTGTTGCCGGGCGATAAGGTTACTAAACTAGAAATACTTTTAAAGGATTATACGGTCGCTTTTGTAGGGGACGGTATTAACGATGCCCCTGTTCTTGCGATTAGTGATATCGGTATTTCTATGGGGAATATTGGAAGTGATGCTGCAATTGAGGCAAGTGATATGGTAATTATGACAGACCAGTTAGAAAAACTTCCGGAAGCTGTTCGTATTTCTAGAAAAACACTTCGAATTGTGAAGGAAAATATTGTCTTTGCCCTTGCTATTAAACTCATCATTTTAGCACTTGGAGCCTTTGGACTTGCTAATATGTGGTTTGCAGTTCTTTCTGATGTTGGGGTCTCTATTTTAGCTATTATCAATTCTATGCGGGCATTTCGGGTAGAAAAGTGAAATATATAGATTATTATCAGAGTCCTATTGGCCTTCTTCAGGTAGTTGCTACCAATGATGCTTTGTTAGAGATTAATTTTTGCGAAGTACCTGTTGATGTTCGCTCTAACTTTCTAACTGGGCGGACTATCTTACAATTAGAGGAATATTTTTCTGGTGAAAGGCGAAAGTTCGATTTACCTATACAAATGCATGGTACTCTTTTTCAACAAGAAGTGTGGAAAAAGCTGATGGAGATTCCTTATGGTACTACTGTTAGTTATAGTGCAATTGCTAAAATGTTAAATAAAGAAAAGGCTGTTCGTGCGGTTGCCCACGCCATTGGACAAAATCCCCTACTTATTCTCATTCCTTGTCATAGAGTCATTGGAAAAAATCAGGCTCTTGCTGGTTATAAAGCTGGTATTGATAGGAAAAAGTATTTACTAGATTTGGAATATCCACAGTAATTTGTGGATATTTTTTATTGACAAGTCATAAAT
>CAZWXX010000180.1:0-1889 GCA_964637865.1 uncultured Muribaculaceae bacterium
AATGTTTATTAAAATTTTATTGATTAGTTTTTTTATTTTTCCTACTAGTGTTTTTGCTAAAGATGGTACTAGTCGGATGTATATTAATATGGATGTCAAAGAAGATGGCTCTGTTGATGTGGTAGAACTTGCAGAGCTTTCTGGAGAATATAATGGTAGACTACGTAATTTTGTTTTTAAAAATGCCTCTGCCAAAGCTTTTCAGGGTGAACTTGCAGACTTTCGTGGTAGTGATATTTATAATGCTAGTAGTATTACTAACTTAAAAGTATGTGAGGCTAGTCTTGATTTTACACATCCTAGTAGTGATCTTTGCGAAAAAGAGTTTTCCTTAACTCAGATGGGTAGTGAAGGGCAAAGTGGTGTTTATGAGATGGAGAGTAATTCTAATGGAGTTAATTTAAAAATTTATAACCCTTCTAGTAGAAAGAAAGCATTTTATATCTCTTATACTTTGCATGATGTAGTCGTTGTTCATAATGATGTTGCAGAGATCGCTTGGAATCTACTTGGAGATGGTTATACTGAAAATATTTATGATTTTAAAGTATGGGTTAATCTTCCACAGAAAGATTCTGATCTTCGCGTGTTTTTAAAGGGAAATGAAAATACTTTAAATGGGGAGATTCGACGTGAGAATGATCAAACTGCTTACATCTATTATAATTTTTTAGGAGCATATAATCCAGTTAGTGTTCGAATGATGTTTGATAAAAATATTACACCTTATGCTAAAAAGTTTAGTGGAGTGAATGGAAGAGAAAATATCTTAACTGTAGAAAAAGAAGCGGCAGACGAGGCTAATAAAGTTCGAGATCGAATTAAAAAACAAAATCGTTTTGCTATTAGCCTTACTATCGTTTGGTTTATTCTTTGCATTCTTTCTGGTATTTATTTCATTTTTTGTAAACGAAGGAATTTAAAAACTACTTTTGAACAGGATTATTACCGGGAATTACCAGGAGAGTATGGTCCTGAAGTACTTCAGTACTTATTAATTAAAAATGTAACAGAAAAAGGAATGTCTGCTTCTCTTTTGAGGCTTATTGATAAAAAAGTTTTAAAACTTGAAGCAAATCCTAATCTTAAAGATGATTATTTTTTAATACTTGCAGATCCTCTTATGAAAAATCTTAGTGAAAATGAGAAAATGTTATGCCAAGTTATGATCGAGAAAATAGGCGATGGTTCTAAGGTTTCTCTTGCTGCTATTAAAAACTATGGTACTAGTGTAAAGAAAGCTAAAATTTTACTGGAGAAATATGATCTTTGGAAGAAGAATGCTAAGAGTGAAGGAGGGAGCCAGGAGTTTTTTCTAGGACTTCATCACAGTCAGATTATTTCTTTCGTGATTGCTATTTTTTCTATTTTTGTTGTTTTTCTTAATGCAAAGTTTGAAACTGGTTTTATTTTAGGCTATTTATCCATTGTTTTTGGTATTTTTCAGGCAATTTATGTTATGAATTATTCTTTTCGTACTGCTAAGGGGGCGTTAGAGTATGCAAAATGGCAGGCTTTTAAACGTTTTCTAAAAGACTTTGGTCTGATGGATGAGAAGGAACTTCCAGAGATTAAGCTTTGGGGAAAGTATCTAGTTTATGCTTCTATTTTAGGATGCGCAGAGGAGGTATCTAAGGCAATGAAGATAAGGCTAGATGCTATGAATATAGATGAGAGTAGTCCTTATTATTATGATTATTATTATATGGATTATATGATGGATTCTCATGTTTATGTTTCTCTTTCTAATTCTTTATCTACTGCAGTTGCTTCTTCTCGTTCTTCTGTTGTTGCTAGTTCTTCTGCTTCAGACTCTGGGTTTGGTGGAGGAAGTTCCTTTGGAGGAGGCTCTTTTGGAGGAGGAGGCGGTGGAGGCCGTTTCTAATACT
>CAZWXX010000181.1:0-1867 GCA_964637865.1 uncultured Muribaculaceae bacterium
GATTCTAAGTACTAAATTTTATACAAAAAACATAAATATAAATAAAAGAGGTGACTTATGAATTTTATAAAAAAGAATTACAAACTATATTTATTTACATTAATATGGTTAATACTATCTTTAGTATTAACAACAACTCTCTATTATTTTAATATCATTAATGATACATTTTTTAAATGGTTAAATTTAATTAGTATTTTACTAGTTATTTTTACAAGTAGTCTAAAGCTTGGTGCTCGTTCATCAAAGAATGGTTATCTAGAAGGTTTTAAATTCGCTATGATGATTATCTTTTTACTGACTTTAATTACTTTTTTCATAATTCAAGCTGACATGGAAACAAAAATGTTATTATATGATTTAATTATTACGTTTACATCAATCTTTGGTAGTATGATAGGCATTAATAAAATGCAAAAAAAATAAAAGTATCAAAAAAACTGATAAACTTATGAAAGTAACATTCAATGATTTTACCAGTTTTTATAGTGAAACTTATAAATTCGAGACAATTTTATTTTTTAGTTAATTACAAACGGATCATTCATAGTACCATTCCCACTTTTGATTACTGTACCAGGGGCAAGGGATATACTAGGACGAACGCCAGCTTTAGATATAACATTTGAACTACTTAGATTGCCAGAAGAATAGTTTTGAAGACCGCGTGCGCCATCACTAAAACTAGATGGTGACAAGATCCACCAATCCTGATTCGTATATAAATAGAAGTTTAAATTATCGGTAACAAATAATCCACCTGCTAACATAATTTCATCGGCAGTTACCATTGCTATAGGATACGTTAATAATCCATTTCCGTTTTTTACATCTACTGTAAATTTATCATCATCATTTATGCAATTAAGACTAGGTTGATGAGCAGCACTTCTATCATTTGCTCCAAAATAAATATATGACTCCTGATTGTGAGAGACACTTCGATCATTACACCAGATAGTATCTTCTAATTTGTTAGTATATTCTGTCATATTCGCCTGATACCAAGTATCAATTGTTGTCTTAATCGTAGAGTCTGTCTCATTATTTACCATATACCCTACATACTCTAAGGTCTTGTAAGTCGTATTGAATGCACTCGTTCCAATTTGTGTTGCTTCTCCTGTCACATTAGTACACTGCCCATTTTCATCAGGTGTTCCATTATAGATGAGTTTTACTCCTCCAGTCTCCGTAGTCCTAACTATTTTCCAACAAAAGTTAGCAAATTTTACATTGTTATTAGTCACTGCTCCTCTATAGTAATGAACTGGATACTTATCATCTTTAGTGGAATTAAGAGTATAAACTCCTTTTCCATTCGTGTCTGATGAGATCGCACTAAAGTCTATTCCAGTAGTTGCTGTTACAAACTTGCTTTGGATATTATCTAATACTGCACTCTTCGCTATTTCGGCATATAAAGTTTTAGGAATTGTTTGCATTGCCTCTATTCTAAGTTGTCCTTTAAACATGGTCTCCATTACTTCATTGGTAGCATCTTGATCTATCCACATTTTTAAGACATAAGTATATTTTGCTTTTGGGGCAATAGAACCTGTTTCTAAGACACGATTAGGGGATGATCCTGTTTCATTTAATAGTTGTAAATCTACTTCACTTCCATCTTTTACAAGTTGATATTTGATGAATGAGTCTTGCATACGATTTTGTCCTTCTGCAAAGTTTAAATCATCTAAATAAATGGTATAATCACTTACTACATTGCCTTTATTTTCTAATGTAAAAGTATACCCATCTTGAGATAATCCCTCTTCATCGGTAACAGGTACTGCTTCCGTAAATGCAATGCCTCCTGCCATCGTATCATCTAACTCTAACTCTAGATTTCCTGCGGTTAGTATTG
>CAZWXX010000182.1:0-1841 GCA_964637865.1 uncultured Muribaculaceae bacterium
GTTGTAATAATTTTGAATGTAGAACCTGGTTCATAGGAAGCCCATATTGGTAGGTTTCTAGAAAGTTCTTCTGTACTATAGTCTTGATAGTGATTCGGATCAAAATTCGGACGACTACTCATTCCTAGAATTTCCCCTGTTTTAGGATTCATTACCACTGCCAAAGCCATTTCTGGAGAAAACATATCTACGACATTGTCTAATTCTCTTTCAAGGGACTTTTGAATATTTATATCAATTGTTAATTGTAAATTGAGTCCATCTTGTGGGGACACGTAGACATCAGATAAATTGAGTCGATTTCCTTTCGCATCTGAGAAATATTTAATAGCGCCTTTTTCTCCTGTTAGATATTTATCATACTCTAATTCTAGCCCTGATAGCCCTTGATTATCAATTCCTACATAGCCTAAGACATGGGATAGTAAATTATTATAAGGATAGTATCTTTTTGCTTCTTTTACTAGATAAACTCCATCTAATTCTAAACTTGAAATTTTATCGGCAATTTCAAAGGGGAGTCTTCTTCCTTCTGGATGTACTCTTTCGATAGATGTTTTCTTATTTACATGAGCATACATTTCTTTTGTACTTACCTTTAATATTTCAGCAAGCTTTTTCGCTGTTTCTTTTTTATTTTTTATTTGATTTGGGATTAAGACAAGAGAAGTTGTTGTCAAATTATCAGCAAGAACGATCCCATTTCTATCTAATATTAAACCTCTACTTGCTTCTACTGGTAAATCTCTACTCCACAGATCTTTGGCAAGAGTGGATAACTTTTTATAGTCAAAAACCTGAATATAGAAAACCTTAAATACTACTAAAAAAAATAATAAAGTAAAAATTAAAAAAGTAATTCGAATTCTAGCATCAATTTTTTTAAAGAACATTTTATCACCCTAGACTAATTTATGAAATAAAAAAGGAAACATGTCCATATTTTCCTAGTTTGTATTTTATTTTTGAAATATATAGTAGAAGCACTGTTTTTTAAATAAGTGGGATAAATTTTATACTTACTTAAGTTCAGTGATTCTTTGTTATTCGAAATATATGCATAAAAATAAATTCTTTTTTCATATACTTTTTTAGGTGATGTTATGAAAATCTTCTCTTTAAAAAATAATCAGTACAATAATTCTAGTTTTATTGAAACTGTTTATAATGATCCCCATGTAGATGGATTGGTTCTTGATGTCATTATGACAAAAGACAAGCGCATTATTGTCTTTCCAGAGGCTACTACTACAGAAATCGGACTAGAATCTGTTCAAAAGAAAACATTGAAGGAAATTAAAGACTCTGAAATCGAACTTTTAGATACTTATTTGAAAAAACTAATTCATTTTAAAAAACGTGTTATTTTAAATATTATTCCAATAGACCAGCCTATTTTAACTGATTATACCGCCGAAACAATTTTTAAACAAAATAGCTTTTACATTGATCAAATTTTAGAAATTGTTACATGTTATAAAGAATGTGTTATTAGCATGATGAGTATTAGCTCTGCTCTTTTAAATATATTAAAATCTAAGAAAATGGATTATAAATTAGGATGGATTATCGTTACTGAAAATACAAATTATATCGATCTTGATATGTATATTTTTGCTAGTGGTATGTTAGATAATGCTATTTTGATGCAACAAATTGATAATAAGAAAGAAGTAATGGTTTATGCTGTAGATGGTTATAGTATTAATAATATTCTCAATTTTTTTAGAAGTAGGGAAAAAAGTTCTATTAAGAAAAAGATTTTTGATGAAATCTGTATTATTACTTATTATCCTGATATTTTCACAAATACTTATCTTTTGCAAAAAGAGCAAAAGAAT
>CAZWXX010000183.1:0-1829 GCA_964637865.1 uncultured Muribaculaceae bacterium
TAGAAGAATATGTAAATACTAGAAATGAACCCCAAGCACCAATAAGTGAAAATAGCAAAGCTGCTTAAAAATAGAAAAAAGTAGTTGACTTTATGAAAATAATTGCATATAATAATAACAGTCGAGAAAAAGGAAAGAGATAGTATATCCACCTGACTAGCGAGTAGCAGTAGGTAAAAAGCCAAATGAATATAGAATGCAATATAGAATAAATGGTTTTTTAAAGTGGATATAATATGGATATCCACTTTTCTTAATTTTATGGAGGTGTTAATTATCGCAAACAATAAAAATAACATGATGATTAACGAGCAGATTAAAGCCAAAGAAGTGCTAGTCATTGGACCAAATGGAGAACAAGTAGGAGTAAAATCAATTGATGATGCTCTAACACTTGCCCAATATGCATCGCTTGATTTAGTCTTAATTAGTCCAAATGCTACCCCACCTGTTTGCAAAGTGATGGACTATAATAAGTATCGTTACGAAAAACAGAAAAAGGAAAAAGAAGCACTAAAACGTCAACGTGCAAATATGTCAGAGTTAAAAGAGTATCGCCTGTCTCCAACTATCGATGTAGGAGATTTCGAAACAAAACTAAGAAATGCCTTGAAATACCTACAAAAAGGAGATCGTATAAAATTGACAGTACGATTCAAAGGACGTCAAATGGCTCATACAGAATTAGGTCGAGAAGTCATTATGCGTTTTATTGAAAAAACGAAAGACTATGCAGATATCCTAGAACAACCAAAGTTGGATGGCAGAGTAATGTCTTGTGTATTAGTGCCTAAAAAAGATAAATAGTAGGAGGAAATAAGTATGCCAAAAATGAAAACACACAAAGGAACAAAAAAAGTTCTAAAAGTCAGAAAAGGTGGAACAATTAGTATTGGTAGACCAGGAAGTCGCCATAATACAGGAAAAAAATCAAGTGCCATCAACCGTAAAAATAGAAAAGGATCTACTTTAAGTAAAGCAGATCAAAATCGTTTACAAAATATTATTAAATAAGTAAGTAAAAGGAGGAATCAATTATGGCAAGAGTGAAAAATGGAGCAGTAACAAAAGCTCGTCATAAAAAAGTGTTAAAACAAGCCAAAGGTTATTTTGGAAGTAAGCATAGATTATATAAGACAGCAAAAGAACAATTAATGCATTCAGGACAATATGCTTATCGCGATCGTAAGAATAAGAAAAGAGATTTTAGAAAATTATGGATTACTAGAATTAATGCAGCATGCCGTGAAAACGGAATTAGCTATTCTAGATTTATTGAAGGATTAACAAAGGCTGGAGTAGAAGTAAATCGTAAAATGCTATCTGAAATTGCAATTAATGATCCAAAGATGTTTAAAGAATTTGTGAATGTTGCAATCGAAGCAAAAGAAGGAAAAGTAAGTAAAAAAGAAGTAGCAAAAATTAATGAAGTAACCATTAACTCTTCAAACCAAAGTAATAAAGAAGAAAAGAAACAAGTAAAAAACAAAGAAGAGAAAAAAGATTACAGTAAAATGACAGTGGCAGAACTAAAAGAAGAAGCAAAAAAACAAGGAATCGAAAATGCCACAAGCATGAAAAAAGCAGAATTATTAGAAGCTTTAAAATAAAAAACATATTAGTGAATGTATAAATCGAGTGCCCAAGAGGTGGTTTATATTAGAAACTAATAGAAGAAAAAACGAAAAGGAGAAATGATATGACAGTAGTATCAATGAATTATTTATTAGAATCAGGTGTTCACTTTGGACATCAAAAAAGAAGATGGAATCCCAAAATGAAGGAATACATCTATACAACAAGAGATGATATTTATATTATTGATTTAA
>CAZWXX010000184.1:0-1822 GCA_964637865.1 uncultured Muribaculaceae bacterium
CCACATTTTGTTATACAATTCCATAGCATCTTCTGGTTTACAAAGTACTACCATCTCTTGTTTTTCAAATTGATGAACTCTATATAATCCTCTTTCTTCAAGACCATGAGCCCCTACTTCTTTTCTAAAACATGGAGAATAAGAAGTCATTGCAATAGGTAATTCATCTTCATCAATAATTTGTCCTTTAAATTTACCAATCATACTATGTTCACTTGTACCAATTAAATATAAATCTTCTCCTTCAATTTTATACATCATAGCATCCATTTCTGCAAAAGACATAACTCCTGTTACAACATCACTCCGAATCATAAATGGTGGTATTGCATAAGTAAATCCTTTACTTATCATAAAGTCACGTGCATAAGCAATAACCGCTTCATGAAGCCTTGCAATATCTCCCACTAAGTAATAAAAACCATTTCCACTTGTCCTTCCTGCACTATCTTTATCAAGACCACCTAATGCTTCACATATATCTGCATGATATGGTATTTCATAATCTCTTACGAATGGCTCTCCAAATTTTTCAATTTCAACATTTTCGCTATCATCTTTTCCAATTGGCACACTATCATCAATAATATTGGGAATAACCATCATTTTACTTTTTAAATTTTCTGATAATTTGCTTTCTTCTTTTTCTATACTTCCTAATTGATCATTAATTTCTATAACTCTTTGTTTTTTAACATTAGCCTCATCCAGCTTCTTTTCTCTAAATAAAGTTCCTATTTCATCACTTGTCGTATTTCTTTCTTGTCTTAAATTATCCCCTTTTGCTTTTAATTCTCTAATTTTCTGATCTAGTTCAATAACTTCATCTACTAAAGACAATTTTTCATCTTGAAATTTCTTCTTAATATTTTCCTTTACTTTATCCTTATTTTCTCTTACAAATTTTATATCTAACATTTCTAATCTCCCTTTCTTACATATTTATTTCATTAAATGATACTTTTCTAAATGATCAATTCTCTCAAACCTGTGTTTTTGTCCTGTTACATTATCACTTCGCTCAGGAATCTCTTCTAAAAACATCGATTCAAGCCGTGTACAAATCATCCCACTATTATCTAAGTGTTGATATACCACAACTCGCTCTCTTGTTTCAGAATCTAATCCTACACAAATAACATAATAAAATGGTCCCTTAAAATGACGATAAATCTCTCCTTGTTTTACTTGCATTAAGCTTCCTCCTTCTAAATAAACAAAAAAGGACTGGCGAAAGGAGTGCTAGAAAGCACGGTGCCATCCTTTTGTTTTTCTTAATTTGATAACGGTATAACCGGAAGTATTACTTCATCTATAGAGTAGATAAGTAAAGGTCTTCTATCGTTTTCACCAACCACGATTTCTCTTTACAAGACTTTATTTACTATAATCTCTAATCACTGATTTGTTATTATTATAGACAATTTTTATAAGTTTTACAAGCTTATTTTTTTATTTTATTTAAAATTTTTCCTTGAGACTCTACTATCTGATTCACATAATCCATACCTAAAATTTCAGTAGTAAGTATCTTAGCATCATACTCTCCTATTGGTACTACTTGATATAACTCTTTTGGCAATGCTTCTAAAAGACTACTATCTTCTAAAAATCTCTCATATGTACCTTGCTCTAATAAAGTAATAGAAGCAAGTTCTATAGGCATTTTCCATACATTAGAAAATATATAATAAGAACGATCCACAGTTTGTCCACTATTTATTAAAAAATAATCTATATCATAATGCTTTGGACGACAATTTTCTATAGTCACACAAAGAGGATTTTTTTTCACATCATGAATATAGTCTGTTAAAATTTG
>CAZWXX010000185.1:0-1816 GCA_964637865.1 uncultured Muribaculaceae bacterium
GAAGACAAAGGAAAAAGATTGCTAACAAAGTCGTTAACAATCTAGAATATTACTTAGACATTTTTTAATTTTTCTTTAATAATAGCATGATTATTTCTTAGTCTTTCATCGTGAGGATTTTCTTTTAATGCAAGAGTACTATACTTATATGAAAGTACATAGTTTCCTATATTATAATAAGCAATTGCTAGTAGGTCATAAGGAGTTTCATTCCAACTAAATATTTCATTAATATAACTTTTTGCTTTTTCTTTAATATTTAAGGCTCTATTTACTTCCTTAATAACCTCTTCCCAATCCTCAAGCTCATAATATAAAAGTGCTGTTTCGATATAAGCATCTCGCAAGTAAGGAGCTTCCTCACTTGCTTTTTTATACCACATTTTTGCCTCTTCATAGCGATGCATATTTTTGTAACATCTACCAATAAAACGCATAGAGGCACAACGTTCATCCTTCCATAATGCCTTTGGAAGTGCCAAGTGACGTATTAAAGTATCAATCGCATCATTCCATTTTCCATAATACATGTATTCTCGTCCTAAATAATGCATATTTCGATCGTCATTAGGATCTTCTTTAACAGAAAGTTCTAGTAGAGGAAGATAAGACCCTCTGGATTTGGTAGCATCTGGATAGTGATTCACAGTAATTTCATCTGTAGTTACTACATTGTCAAGAGTAGTTGTTGGTGTCAATACTTCATGCACAGGGTGTTGCCAATTGTAACCACTTCGGGCATGAATTTTACTAATATAGAAGTTTACAAGAGGCCGATTATTTTTATCTAAACTCCAGTTATAATTATACTGTAAGCGTGTTGTATTTTCTTGCCAACATTCTTCTAATTTTTCTCTCCATCCTGTTTCAAATACTTCATCTAGATCCGTACAAATACAAATATCAAAATCTTCTGGTACAAGCTCTAAAGAAGTATTTCTAGCTTTATCAAAACGCCATGGAGTAAATTTCTTAATAGTAACATGTACTTGATCATACTTTTTTAATTTTTCAACTGTTTTATCAGTAGAACCTGTATCAAGTACATAAATAGCATCCGCTTCCATCATAGAATGAACCCATCTATCCACATGCTTTTCCTCATTTTTTGTAATGGCATAAACTGCTATTTTATATTTTTTCATAAATCACATTACCTTTCTAAATAGTTTTTCCTATAAGGGAATATTTATTTTAATAAATGATATCTCATAACCTTTTGCATCGTTCATAGTTGATTGTAATATTAGCTTTATGCCTGTATGAATGGAAGGCTATCCTGCGTTTCTAATAACTGAAACAGAACCAGAGTATTGACCATTTTTCACTAGCTGCATAGAAATAGTTGATGCATTTATTAATCTAAAGGTGCTACCAGCAGTAGCTGTAAATACAGCATTTCCATTCAACTGACCAGTTGCTCTATCACTTAGTGAATTGTGAGTAGCAGATGATGAAATAAGTTGTGCTGAAGGTGAAACTTGATTTAGAGTTACTATAATTGGTGATGCTGCAACAGAAGCAGAAGTATCAGGATTTCGAACATTTAACCACCAGTGAATCATATATTGCCCTGGTTGAGTAATTGTAAATACTCCAGTAGCTGGATTATATGTTATTCCGTTTGACAAATTAGTAGTACTAAATAAAACTGGTGCTCCAACGTTTACTGTATTTGTTCCCTCATCATGTAGCATTAAGGCAGCAGTTGTGATTGGAGTACCTGGTCCGGTAGGTCCAGTAGGTCCAGTAGGTCCAGTGATACCCTGAAGTCCTGTAGGTCCAGTGCTTCCAGTAGGTCCAGTAGGACCAGTAA
>CAZWXX010000186.1:0-1809 GCA_964637865.1 uncultured Muribaculaceae bacterium
AGCCAATTGTTAATAATGCGAGAACAATGTTTCGAGTGATGGGAGCTATGAAGGGGGATAAAGAAGTAGAGTCCCCTGTTGTTCATAACAGTAATGTTTCTAATGTAGAGAGCGGGAATACTTTTCAAAGTAATGTAGACAATCAACCTATGTTTTTTATATAAAAAAGAAGAAGAGCCTTCAATAAAATGATTCTTCTTTTTTATTTGTTTTGTGCCTTTATTACTTTTATTTGTTTTTTTGTGTTTTCTACTTGTCTTTTTAAAAGGGAATCTTTCTTATCAAATTGTTCTACATGAGTAAGACATTTTTGAGAGGCACTATATAATTTTTCCTGAGCAAAAAATTCTGTTGCTGTTAATTGGATACTCATTTTCTCTTGCTGGTCTAAATCTAGAGAATTGATATATGCGGTGATTGCTTCGGTATTTTTACTCTCTTCTAAAATATCTTTAAAGGTATGCAAATAAGGTGTTTTCTTATCATTTTCTAAATATAGCTGTTCATAATCCACTTCAGTAATTGCTCCTAATTTTTCAAAGGCATTTTGACAATTATGATATCGTTCTTGATATTTATTAAGTAGAAAAGGGGGAATTTCGGTAGATAATTTTTCCTTTAAGTAGTCTATGCTTTTTTGTCTGTTATTCCAGACTTTTTTATACAAATCTGGTAGTAGCTCTGGTCTTAAATAGTTTTCTGCCTCTAGCAATGCTTGTTCTGCTTTTTCATATTTTCCTAGATTTATATAACAACTAATTAATAGAGAATCTCCCTTAGCATGTTCTCCCATGTCATATTTAAAATAGGTTTTTAATGTTTTTATGGCATCTAATTCTCGTCTTGTAAAAAATTGTACTAGGGCTAGTTCATAATAACTTCTAGCATAAGTTTCAAAATTTTCACATAATCTTTTGGCTACTTCCAGTGCTTGTCTATAATTTCTTTTTTCTTTTAAGATCTCAATATAGTAAAAATCATAATATGGATTTTTCTCTTGGTCTAATTTTAGTAACTCATAATAATATTTTGAAGCTTCATCTGGTTGGTTCTTTCTTATAAAGTCTTTCACTTTGTTTTCTAATATTCTTCTTTCTTTTAGTGTTTCTTTGGAGTAATTTTTTTCATATAACTTTTTTTCTATACCAAATAATTGATAATAATAGTCTCCAATAATGTGTAGAGCTTGACAACCCTCTATATAAATTTTTATATATTGATGTGCTCGTTCATAATCTCTTTTTATAATTGCATCTTGATAGGTATAATATGCATTATCTAAATATTCTTCTGTATAAGTTTTTTCTTGGATTACTTCTGTTTTTTCTTCTTGTTGCTCTTTTTTTGATTCTATGATTGGTGGATGATCTTTGATCACATCTTTATGGGTAGATAAAGGTTCTTGTTTTTCTTCTTGTTGCTCTTTTTTTGTAGGTGGGACGATAATATTTTCTTGTGGTTGAGCAAAGCATTTACTATTATTTAGTTTTTCTACTTCTTTTTGTAATTTAATTAATCCTGATAATAGTAATGGATAAAGTGTTTTAATTGCTTCTTCGTTTAATTCTAGATTTTGAAAACTCTTATAAAGTGCTTCTTCATCTTGTTCTAAAAATGCTTTTTTCACTTCTTCTAAATTACTTTTTGGCAAGTAATTTTCTTGGCTTTTACTACTGGTATAACTTCCATGTCCTATTTTCTTTATTACTCCATTACTAACTAATTTTTTTATTTCATAGTCACTGAGTTCTAGCGCTATTAAATCTTTTCTATATATTACAACTTTATTTTTTAACAGTTCTTGTACTT
>CAZWXX010000187.1:0-1698 GCA_964637865.1 uncultured Muribaculaceae bacterium
TTGTAAGTGATACTCTAGGTCATCACTATTGCTGCCAAAATGTTTTTCTCCTTTTGTATCCATCCAACCATAATTGATTTCTTTTGTGTATTGATATAGACTATTTAAATCTAGTTTTAAAAACTCTTTTACTGTCATATTATACTCCTTTTATTTCTTTTCTATCGAATTTAAAAGTAAAAATATGATTTAAATTCGATGGAGCGAATTTAGATTTTTTGCTTTTAGAAAAACGCCTTATTTTTTTACTAGTTTTGGGCGTTTTTTTATTAATTATGTTTCTTTCCAATATTTTTGATACCGTGGTAGACTTTAAAAGCAAGATTATAAGTTTTAAACCAGAGCGAGTTTATGACTAAATCAAATTCTCCTACTAACTCTACTACTTGTCCACCAAAACTTTTTTTGAATAGGTAAAGTCCGAATAATGGATTTTCTTTTCTAAAGTCTCCTGTAATTCCATAGAAATTATACGTATCATAACCATTATCATATGCATATTTGATTCCTGCAAAGTGAAGAGTGTAGGCGGATTGGAAATGCATTAGTTCTTTTAGACTTCCTCCATAAAGGGATAATACTTCGTTTCCGTAGATTAGGAATAGAATTCCACCTAGGAGGGCAGTATGTCCATACTTATATTGATAGTCTTCTATTTCTTTTAGTTGTTTTTCCAGTCTTTTTAGTGCTTCTTCGTCTTGTTTTTGTTTGCTTGCAAATTTTTTCTCATTCATCTTTAAGATATTATGTTCTTTTTTGTAGGCGCGGTCTTCCATTTCTTTTTTGACTTCGTCACGTTCTTTTTCTGTATTTTTCTTATATTCATCAAAGTTGATTTCGGCAACTAAAATTTTTAAAATTCCACTTTCATGGAGATTATCCCACATATTTTCATAGTAAGATAGGGGTCTATCTACAAATTCACGACGATCACTTGTGTGTTGCATGATGTGTTTGAACTTGGGAAGTTCTTCTCTTGTAATTTCGCGTGTTGTAATTGCAGAACGCTCATTTTTTCTTAAAATCTGTCTTGTTTTAGACTCCATATCGGACATTACTTCGTCCATCGTTTTCTTCTTTAACGTAATGGTATGCATCCATCTGGGTTGTAAGGTGTCTTGCATTAAATTAAAACCAAAATGTTTGTAGCCTAGATTTTTTAGATTTTTTACCACTTCACTGTTATCGAATCCGCCTTCTACTAAATCTCCGTTTAAATCATGCTGTTTGTATGGTACATAAGGGTCAATTTTAATGAAAATCGCTTTCTTTTTCTTTGCAAATTCTTTGATTTCTTCTGTAAACGTTTTTAATAATTTCTCGTCTTTATAATCAATTAAGAATCCTCTAGGACAGTAGCATATTCGCATTTTTATTACTGGGATATCTTTTGTTAGCATTAGGGTACATCCATAAGACTTTCCTTTTTCTTCCAAAGATAGAAAGTAAGAATGCCACCCATTTTTCTCTTTTAGTTTTGCCCATTCTTTGGTTTGATGGAAGGTAATTTGTTCACTACTGTCGGCAAGGCTTTTAAATTTTTTACTATTAATCTCTACTAGTTTCATTGTATACCTCCTTTTTTGCTTTCTTTTTTACCATGTTGCGATAGAATGGTACTAGACGAGTAAAGACAAAATACATTAGTTTATTTGTTACATAATCTAAATAGTCATAAGCAAGTCCATCACCCTCATA
>CAZWXX010000188.1:0-1656 GCA_964637865.1 uncultured Muribaculaceae bacterium
AGTCTTCTTCTTCGTAGTATGCAAAAAGCTGTTTATAAAGAGGAAAATTTAGGACATTATGGACTTGCTAGTCCTTGTTATACACATTTTACATCTCCTATTCGGCGTTATCCTGATACCACAGTGCATCGTTTACTTCGAACTTATCTATTTAAAGGAGATATTTCAGGTAAAACGCGTAGTCACTGGGAACAGAAACTAGTTTATATTGCAGAACATTCTTCTTCTCGTGAGAGGGCCAGTGTGGATTGTGAGAGAGAAGTTGAGGATATGAAGATGGCTGAATATATGGAGGAGCATATTGGAGAAGAATTTGAAGGAATGATTTCTTCTGTAATGGGGTTTGGTATGTTTGTTCAGCTTGATAATTTGATTGAAGGATTAGTTCCGATTCGAGATATGCTTGATTTTTTTCACTATGATGAGGAGAGAATGACCTTAACTGGTGAGAGAAGTCATGTTACTTATACAATTGGAGAACGTGTTTTAGTAAAAGTAGTTCGTGCTAGTAAGGAAGAGAAGACAATTGATTTTGAGATTATAAAGAAGGTGTAGTATTATGGCTAAAAGAAGTGGTAAAAAGAAGTTAAAAAAGTCAGTGAAGGTTTTGAGTGCACTTGCCCTTTTGCTTGTTGTAGTTGGAATTTCGTTGCAGGCTTACACTTCTTTTTCGCCAAAGGAAGTAGTTGTTCCAAAAAAGTCTAAAAAAGAAGTAGAGAAGGATGAAAAAAAAGAGTATCATGCTAGTATGGTTATGGTTGGAGATGCTTTGATTCATAATTCTTTGTATATTGATGCAAAAAAGGCCGATGGTAGTTATGATTTTAAACCGATGCTTGAAGTAACAAAACCAATTACTAGTAAGTATGATCTTGCTTATTATAATCAGGAGACAGTTTTAGGTGGTACAAAACTTGGTCTTTCTAGTTATCCTAGGTTTAATTCTCCACAGGAAGTAGGAGATGCATTTATTGATTCAGGATTTAATTTAGTAAGTCTTGCTACGAATCATACGATGGACTGTGGAGAGACAGCAGTTCTTTCGGGACTTGAGTATTGGAATAGTAAGGAAGGTGTGATTACTGCTGGGAGTTATACTTCCTTTGAAGATAGGGATAAAGAGAAAATTTATGAAGTGAATGGAATTAAATATGCATTTTTTTCTTATACGACGTGGACCAATGGCTTGGTTCCGCCTGCTGGTAAAGAATATTTGAATAATGTTTATTCTGATGAACTAGCGAAAGCTGATATTGAGAGAGTTCGAGATAAAGTGGATGTAGTGATGGTGGCAATGCACTGGGGAACAGAGTATTCTTTAGGTGTTAGTGCAGAACAAGAAAAAATTGCTCATTATTTATCAGAACTTGGCGTTGATATTATCATTGGAGCACATCCTCACGTTGTGGAACCTGTTGAGTATATTGGGAAAACTCTTGTTATTTATTCTTTGGGTAATTATATTTCGGCACAGGATACAACAGAGAAATTAACTGGCCTTATGATGTCTGTTGATCTTAAGAAGACAGTTGATAAAGGTATTACTACGGTATCTGTTGAAAATCCAAAGGCAGAGCTTCTTTATACAAAGTTTAATTTGCGTGGAAAGTTTGATTTTAAAGTTTATCCTTATAGTCAACTTAATAATACGATTCT
>CAZWXX010000189.1:0-1643 GCA_964637865.1 uncultured Muribaculaceae bacterium
TTGCCTTTAAAACCGTTGGTATATATAGCTTTACTAAAAACTGTCAGTCAGTGAGTACTATGAATGGTCTTTCCATAGTGCCATCTCCACTTGTGATTTTAGTTCCAGGAAAAAGTGACAACGTGGGCCGGACGCCGAGCGCGTTGGTGACGTTGAAGTCGTCCAGTTTGCCATCAGAGTAGACATTGAAGCCGTGCGCCATGTGATAACTGAAGGAAGATGGCGACAAAGCCCACCACTCCTCATTTGTATATAAATAATAACTAGAATTGCTAGTATTGTATAACCCTCCTGCTAACATAAATTCATCTGCTGTTAAGAGGGCCACGGGATACGTTAATAATCCATTTCCATTTGCCTCATTTACAGTAAACTTATCTTCATTGTTTATACAGCCAAGACTTGGCTGATAGGTTGTTACTGTCCTATCATATGCTCCAAAATAAGTATAACCTGTGCTTCCATCCACTCTATAACTTCCATCATTACACCAAATAGTATCTTCAAGCTTTTCAGTATAGTCTGTCATATTATTTTGATACCATGTATCAATTGCTCCTTTAATCGTAGAGTCAGTTTTATTATTTACCATATATCCAACATATTCTTTGGAATTAGCAGTCTCATTAAATGCACTTTTTCCAATTTGCGTGGCTTCTCCTGTTGTATTTGTACAGTATCCATTTTCATCAGGACTTCCATTATAAATAAGTTTTACTCCTCCTGTTTCTGTAGTTCTAACTATCTTCCAACAAAAGTTTGCAAATTTCAAATTATTATCAGTCACTGCACCTCTATAATAATGGACTGGAAAAGCATCATCTTTGGTAGAAGCAAAGGTATATACTCCTTTTCCATTCGTATCAGAAGAAATTTGTCCAAAGTCTATTCCTGTTTCATTTGTTACAAATTCGCTTTTGGCATTATCTAGTACTGCTTTCTTTGCTATTATTTTATAAAGATTTGTCACCTTTCCTTGCATTGCTTCTATTCTTAACTGTCCTTTAAAAGTAGTATTCATTACTTCATTCGTTGCATTAGAATCAATCCATATTTTTAGAGAATAGGTATACTTTTCTTTGGCAGAAATCATATCTTTATCTAGCACTCTATTAGGATGTTCTCCTGTGGTACTTAAAAGATCTAAGCCTACTCTTTCTCCATTTTTTACTAGTTCATATTTAATAAAAGAATCTTTCATTCTAGTTTGACCTTCTAAAAGTTCTAAGTCATCTAAATAAATGGTATAACTACTATCTATCGTTCCTTTATTTTCTAATGTAAAAGTATAAGCTTTTTGCTCTAGTCCCATATCATCCGTTACTGGAACAGAATTTGTAACAGAGATTCCATTCGTCATAGTATCATCTAATACTAGTTCTAATTTTCCCGACGTTAAAAGAGTAAGTTCTTTTGTACCTCGAAGAGTTAGTTGTAACCATGCGTAAGAGAGTCCAATTACCATGATAATTGCACTTACTGTGATAAATATTCCCATCTTATGTTTCTTTATAAACTCCTTCATATTATCTTTCCTTTTCTCTTTTATTTTTCCCAGATTTCCTATCTGTATCCACTCTATTTTTCATCATAAAGGAAGATACTTTATGAGTTTTGAAGCTATTTATTAGAGTTTCCTTATT
>CAZWXX010000190.1:0-1624 GCA_964637865.1 uncultured Muribaculaceae bacterium
AAGTGTTGCTTTTTTAAATTTGATAAGGACTATTCATAGTGCCATCTCCGCTTGTAAATTTTGTATTAGGGGCAAGGGATACACTAGGTCTTACACCATCCATTTTTTTGACATCATTTCCGTACAAATTGCCATTGGTGTGCACACCGAATACGTATGCATTGCCGTTGTTGAAAGTAGATGGTGATAATGTCCACCAATTCTGACTTGTATATAAATAATAACTTTTATTTTCATTATCGGTTAATCCGCCTGCTAGCATAGCCTCATCTGCAGTTAATAGTGCCACTGGATACGTTAATAAGCCATTTCCGTTTGCTTTGTCTACTGTAAACTTATCAGTATCATTCACACAAACAAGGCTTGGTACTTTTGTGGTATGAACTCTATTATATGCTCCAAAATCAGAATTATTTTCTTCTGTTTTTGCTACACTTCTATCATTACACCATACGGTATCTTCTAGTTTTTTCGTATAGCTTGTCATATTTGCTCGATACCAACTATCGATTGCTACTTTCATCACTGAGTTAGTAGCATTATTTATCATGTAACTAACGTACTCAGAAGAAGTTTTATTATCATTAAATGTACTTGTTCCTATTTGCGTTGTCGTTCCTGTGGTATTCGTACAATACCCATTTGTATCAGGACTTCCATTGTAGATCAGTTTTACTCCACCAGTTTCTGTGGTTCTTACAATTTTCCAACAAAGTCCTGCAAACTTTACATTATTATTCGTAACTGCTCCTCTATAGTAATGGACAGGATATGCATCATCTTTCGTGGAACTTAGAGTATAGACTCCTTTTCCATTGGTGTCTGATGAGATAGCATTAAAGTCTATTCCAGTTGTTGCAGTTACAAACTCGCTTTGGATATTATCTAGTACTGCACTTTTTGCTATTTCAGTATATAATGGTTTTCCTACCTCTTGCATTGCTTCTATTCTTAGTTGTCCTTTAAATACTGTTTCCATTACTTCATTGGTGGCATCTTGATCGATCCACATTTTTAAGACATAAGTATATTTTGCTTTTGGCTCGATTGTTCCTGTTTCTAAGACTCTATTGGGATTTTCTCCAATCGCATTTAGTAATTGTAAATCCACTTCACTTCCATCTTTTGTAAGTTGATATTTGATAAATGAGTCATTCATTCTAGTTTGTCCTTCTGCTAAACCTAAATCATCTAAATAAATGGTATAATCACTTGTTACGTTTCCTTTATTTTCTAATGTAAAAGTATAACCATCTTGGGACATGCCTTCTTCATTACTAACGGGCACTGCTTCCGTAAAAGAAATTCCTCCTGCCATCGTATCATCTAGTTCTAATTCTAGACTTCCTGCAGTTAGTATTGTTAATTCCTTTGTACCTCGAAGGGTAAGTTGTAACCATGCATAAGATAACCCTATTAACATAAGCACTGCACTTACTCCTACAAATACTCCCATTTTATGTTTTTGTATAAAGTTTTCCTTTTTCTTATTCTCTTCCATGTCTATTTTCTCCGATCTTATACTAAGTATAGCAAACAGAAAAATATATGGCAAGCAGAATTTTGAACTTGTTAATTTTGATATCGATATCCCGTTTTAATATAAATTTTGATTTAGATATCC
>CAZWXX010000191.1:0-1583 GCA_964637865.1 uncultured Muribaculaceae bacterium
TAAAGGAGGATATTATGGAAGATAAATTATCAAGAGAAGAAGTAATGCACGTAGCGCGTCTTGCCAAAATTAAGATGAGCGAAAAAGACATAGAAAAATATCGAGTAGAGTTAAAAAAGTTATTAAATGATGTAGAAAAGATTCACAATATCAAAGGATATGATGATGAGATTTTAATTACACCAACAGAAGAAGTGTGTGTGATGAGACCTGATAAAGAACAAGAAATGTTACATCCAGAGGAAGTATTAAAAAATGTTCCTCGCCATAATGGAAATTATATAGAAGTGCCGGTGGTTATTAATGAGTAGATATTTAGAAAAAAGTGTATTGGAATTACACGAGTTATTAAAGAAAAAAGAAATTAGTCCAAAAGACTTAGTAGAGGAAGCATTTGCGAAAATCGAAGAAAATAAAGAGTACAATGCGTATATTACGCTAAATAAAGAAGCTGCCTTAAAAGAGGCAGAAGAACTAGAAAATATGGAGTTTGAAGAAGATAACGTTCTCTTTGGACTTCCCATTGCTGTAAAAGATAATATTGTAACAAAAGACTTAAGAACAACTTGTGCTTCCCACATCCTAGATAATTTCGTACCAATTTATAATGCAACAGTAGTAGAAAAGTTGAAAGATGCTCATATGATTATCATAGGAAAGACAAATATGGATGAATTTGCAATGGGTTCTAGTAGTAGAACAAGCTACTTTGGTGCCCCTAAAAATCCTTGGGATAAAACAAAAATAACAGGAGGATCTAGTGGCGGAAGTGCAGCAACTGTATCTCTTCGGAGTGTTCCATTTGCTCTTGGAAGTGATACAGGTGGAAGTATCCGTCAACCTGCAAGCTACACTGGAATTGTTGGAATGAAACCAACTTATGGTAGAGTATCACGCTACGGGCTTGTTGCATTCGCCTCAAGCTTAGACCAAATTGGTCCAATGACTAAAAATGTCTATGAAAATGCCCTTTTATTAAATGCAATTGTTGGAAGAGATGAGAAAGATTTAACTTCCTCTCATAAAGAAAAAGAAGACTTCACAAGACTGATTGGAAAAAGTATAGAAGGAATGAAGGTAGCAGTCCCTAACTACTTTATGAGTGATATTGTAAATAAAGAAATTAGGGAAAAAATAATGGATAACATTAACATCTTAAAATCATCAGGAGTAGGAGTAGATTTTGTAGATATTCCCTATCTTGAAAATGCAGTAACCTTATATCAAATTATCGCCATGGGAGAAGCAAGTAGTAACTTAGCACGCTTCGATGGAATTCGCTATGGACATGCCAAGGAAAATCCAGAAAATATCGATGACTTATATTATGGAACCAGAGAAGAAGGTTTTGGTGAAGAAGTAAAACGTCGTATTATGGTAGGCTCTTACCTTTTAAGTGGAGAAAATGCCAAAGAGTATTACAATAAAGCATTATCTATTCGTGATGATATGAGAAAATCCCTCCTAGATACGCTGAAGGAATATGACTTTATTATGGGACCAACAACGACCACTACTGCATACAATTTAGATGACCCTATGGATGACCCATCAAAAAGTTTTATGGATGATGTACTAGTAAT
>CAZWXX010000192.1:0-1565 GCA_964637865.1 uncultured Muribaculaceae bacterium
AAAAACACTAGTAGGAAAAATAAAAAAACTAATCAATAAAATTTTAATAAACATTCTCTTTTTCATAATTCTCTCCTTCAAAATCATAAACCATTTCCATCACGAAATCTCAAAAGGACTATTCATAGTGCCATCTCCACTTCTGATTTTAGTTCCAGAGACAAGGGAAATACTAGGTCTGACGCCGTTCGTGAAGTAGACGTTGCGGTCGTTCTGATGGCCACTAGAGCGAACACCGAAGACGTTAGCATTGTTATTGTAGAAATGGGATGGCGACAACGACCGCCAATCCTGATTTGTATATAAATAATAACTGGAATTAACATTACCAGTACCATCACCAGTTAATCCACCTGCTAACATCACCTCATCTGCTGTGAGTAATGCTACAGGATATGTTAATAATCCATTTCCATTCTTTGTATCTACTGTAAACTTATCATCTACATTTGCACAAGAAAGACTTGGCTGATGTGTTGTATAAGCCCTATCATATGCTCCAAAGTAAGTAGTACTTCCATCCACTCTAGAACTTCGATCATTACACCATACAGTATCCTCTAATTTTTCAGTATAATCTGTCATATTTGTTTGATACCAAGTATCAATGATTCCTTTAATCGTTGAATCACTTGCATTATTCACCATATATCCTACATATTCTTTCGCATTATAAGTCTCATTAAATTTGCTTGTTCCAATTTGTGTTGCTTCTCCTGTTGTATTGGTACAATATCCATTTTCATCAGGACTTCCATTATAGATGAGTTTTACTCCTCCTGTCTCAGTCGTTCTAACGATCTTCCAACAGAATCCTGCGAATTTAACATTGTTATCAGTCACTGCTCCTCTATAGTAATGAACGGGATACTTATCATCTTTGGTAGAAGCAAAAGTATATACTCCTTTTCCATTCGTATCAGAAGAAATAGCACCAAAGTCTATTCCTGTTTCACTTGATACAAACTCACTTTTAATGTTATCTGGTACTGCTTTTTTAGCAATTATTTTATAAAGATTTGTCATTTTTCCTTGCATTGCTTCTATCCTTAGTTGTCCTTTAAAAGTGGTATTCATCACTTCATTCGTTGCATTAGAATCAATCCAGATTTTTAGAGAATAAGTATACTTATCTTTAGCAGAAATAATATCTTTATCTAAAACTCTATTTGGAGCTTCACCTGTGGTACTTAAAAGATCTAAGTTTACTCTTTCTCCATTTTTTACTAGTTCATATTTAATAAAAGAGTCTTTCATTCTAGTTTGACCTTCTAAAAGGTCTAAGTCATCTAAATAAATGATATAGTCACTATCTATAGTTCCTTTATTTTCTAATGTAAAAGTATATGCTTTTTGTTCTAGTCCCATATCATCTGTTACTGGAATAGCGTTTGTAACAGAAATTCCATCCGTCATACTATCATCTAGTACTAGTTCTAGTTTTCCCGACGTTAAAAGAGTAAGTTCTTTTGTTCCGCGAAGAGTTAGTTGTAACCATGCGAAAGATAGCCCAATTACCATAATAATTGCACTTACTGTAATAAATATACCCATCTTATGTTTAG
>CAZWXX010000193.1:0-1532 GCA_964637865.1 uncultured Muribaculaceae bacterium
AAGTTCTAAAGAGTTAAGTCCTTTGGTAGTTAGACTCTGAAAGTTTTCTACACAGAAATCTAAAATAGCATCATCTTGAGGATTAGTCTCGAGTAGTGGAGTCTCTATATTTTCTGAAAATTGTGTAGCAAGTAGTGCCTGCTCATTAGAAATAGAAAGAGTTTTGGCAATTCCTTTTCTAAAAACTCTAAGCTCCATTGTTGTCATATTCTCTCCATACTCAGAAAAATATTCCTGATAGCCTGATACTAATTGAAAAACATTTCCTACTTTCTCACTAGACGACCTCTCATAGTAATCTTCTAATAACTTTTCTATTTTCTTACATTCTTTTTCTCTGCTCATTAAACCAGTATCATACTTTTTTAAAACATCTTGATGATAGCGAGTTCTCTCCACTGTAATTTGAAGATTCTCTTTCCGTTTTTTCTTTTTTAACATCCGTTCCTTATTTTCTTTAAGTTTTTTATTCTCTTTTATTCCAGTACGTTCATATTCTTTTGTTAACATAAAACTTCTTCCTTTCTTATTTTAAATTCTGCATAAAAGTATTTTTTTTACTACTTAGTTAATACTTTATTACAAAAATCACTAAATGTCGGATATATCGATAATTCATTCATTCTTTCCATAGCAATAGGCTCTTTTTTAAAAAAACCTATACTATTAGCATCATTATAATCTCTTAAAACATCATATACCTGTTGCCTTTTCATAAGTTCGAGCAAGTTAATCTTCCCCTCGTGTAACATAGTATATAACTTTTCTTTTTCTGAAGAATAATAGGGAGTCCATATTTCTTTATCGTATTGAAAGTATATTTCCTGGTACGCTTCTTCATCCATCATGTCAAGATTCGGATACAATTGAGATAGTTCTTTTTCTCTTTTCATATTGGCTTTAGAAGATGCTGTTAAATGTAAAATTTCATCAGTATCTAGTTTTTCATTTTGCCAACAAGTATATAAATAGTGGGCAATCAGCGCACTTTGACCTCCTAAATCAATACATCGAAATAGCATAGGAATATCACTTTCAGAATCTCCAATAGCATATAAACTAGCACCTTCAACATTTTGTCTTTCGTAAATAAAATCAAGAGTCTCTACCTTATCCTTAAAAAAAGTAATAAACTGCCCATCAAGATTTCCTGCATAAGTAACGCCATTTTTATATGTAATAGGAGCGACAGTAGATAAATCCCGTAAATCATTTTTATTTCCTACCATAAAAAGAGAAATCTGATTACGATAATCTGCCATATTGTTATATAATCTACCTAGTAATTCACAAAACATAAAATCAGGTGAGGTATGAGAATTAATTGCTGTAACTATATTTAAATAATTTCCCTCTTCTAAGAACTCACGTAACCATCTAGTAAGTAAAATAAACATTTTATCCATTAAAAAATGATAGTAATCTTTATCATCATTATGTAGTTGTCCTACATAATGGAATTTTCTGCCTCTTCCATATAAGTATTCCAGTTCATTTTCATCTGTTGGTATCAAGGTTCCTATCAAATCTGA